>JAEZGT010000316.1 GCA_023416875.1 Pseudomonadota bacterium | reverse complement strand
GCAGCGATCAAAGCCGCACCGAGCGGGGTTATTGGCTGCCGGTGGATGCGGGTAAAGACAATATCAGCAACTGGATCAATAACTCGGTGATCAGCGACCACCTGGATCGCATGCGCGCCCGCTCGGTGCTAGTGATTTCGGATTCCTGCTACGCCGGATATCTCGGTTCAGAAAAAAGCCCTTTTTTATTTGGTGTAAGTGGATCGCAATCCGCCAAAGCCATTCAATCGGGACTGTCGCGGCGCGCGCGCGTGGTGATTTCATCCGGTGGTGTAAAACCCGTATTGGATGGCTCCAACAAAACCCACTCGGTATTTGCCAGCGCGCTGATCGATGCGCTTGAGCAGAATCAGGACACCCTGCGCGACAGCGGTTTGTTTGCGCAACTCTCGGTCAATGTGCGCAAACGCAGTCAGTATGCCGAAGAAGTGCAGATTCCGGAGATGAAGCCTGTGCGGGAAGCCGGCCATGAAGGCGGCACCTTTTATTTTGTGCCGGTTAATTGATGCTGAAGTGTTTGCAGTAACTCTGGCCAGATTCGTTGCCAGCAGCAGGTGTGATCAAAGTCTGGGTAGTGACTAAAGCGGGCCGCTGGATCGCGGCCCGCGACTTCTTCAGTAATTCTTGCCGGTACCTGTAGATCTTTCCCAGCAGCCAAATGCCAGCGAATAACACTTTCCGGTAGCAGTGGTTGCTCCGCAGGATTGAGCGACGGAGTCAGCGGTAGATATCCGTGTGTGTCCGTCCAGGCGCGGTGATCTAGATTCGCCGCTAGCGTCACCACTGCAGCGACATTCTCCAAGCGTTGCGCCACCAACATCGCTAGTGTTCCGCCGCCGCTATGGCCGATCAATACCAAGCGTTTACCTGGATATTTCTGCCCCATTTCCTTTAGCGCTGTTGCCATAGTGGCCACAACTTCTGCGGAGTAGCGTCCGTCGGTCCACAGCGTCGATACACAGTTTTCCGGCATTTGCCTGTACCCGTAACAAGGACGATTGAGGTAGAGGCTTGGATGTGGGTCCAGCAGCATCAGCTGTAGAACGGTCATTTCCCGCGAGGAAGGGTTGGTTGCCGGCCAACGGCCGCGCAACCAGGGTTGCCCGTCCCCTTCGAGGTAAACGTGGAGAAACGGGTTATCCGGGCTTGCTCCAAGATTATGGAGGTATCCGAGGGCTGGCGTGGGCGTTGCGACGGCGAGTCTTACGATCTCGCAGGAAGGGCACAGCTGTTGAGTTTCGCGCTCCGGATTGAAACTGCAACCGGCGAAGCTCAAGGCGATCAGGAGCGCAAGAAGTCGGCGCATTTAGGCGACTGAGGGGTCAAGCAGCGCCGCGTGCTCTTCGACAGAGATAGTTGTGGCAGGCGTATTCGACGTGTCGGCAAAAACGCGATCCCGACCACTGCGTTTAGCTTCGTACAGCTTTTCGTCGGCGCGTTCGATCAGAGACGCTGCTGTCATTTTTTGGTCGGGGCGGAAGGCGGCAACGCCGAGGCTGGCGGTGAGTCTAACCGGGCCTTTGTCGGTGGTGATGGGAGCGCGTTTCAACGCAGAACGCAGGCGCTCCGCCACTTGTACTGCGGTGGTCGGCGGCGTGGAGGGCAGAATAACGACAAATTCCTCACCGCCGTAGCGGCACGGCACATCGGTCATTCTGAGTTCGCCTTTGAGAAGTTGCGCGGCCGCGTGGAGAACCTGATCACCGACCGGATGGCCAAAGCAGTCATTTACGCTTTTGAAATGGTCCAGGTCCAGCAGAATGATGCTCAGAGGTTGCTGAGTGCGGCGGGCGCGCTCCATTTCTATTTCCAGCACCCGGTCAAAATGGCGCTTGTTATACAGCCCCGTGAGCGGGTCCCGCATTACCTGCAGTTCAAGGGCCTGCAGCTTCTCCCTCAAGTGCGCGACTTCCTCCCGCAAACGCGCTTCTTCCTTCTGTAAGCACTCCAAGTCCGAAACTCGGCACTGGCATATGGGTAATGGCGATTCGGTCATGAGGCACCAATCTCAACAAGCTTCGTTGCGGCGCATCATAGCCATCCGATTGCCGCGATACTATGAAAGACGTTCCAGGAAGTGCTCATACCCAAACTCTTTTACAATTTTTAACTCGTCGGTCTCACTGTTGTAGAGCGCTATGGCGGGCAGGGGAATGCCGTTAAAAGTGGTGTTTTTCACCATGGTGTAGATCGCCATATCCTCAAACATCATGCGCTGGCCGATCTGGAGCAGAGCAGGGAAGCTGTAATCGCCGATGACGTCCCCGGACAGACAGCTCGGTCCGCCCAGGCGATAGGTGTGGGGCAACTCGCCGGGCTGGCCGGTGCCGGTGATACGCGGGCGGTAGGGCATTTCCAGCACGTCCGGCATATGGCAGGTGGCGGAGGTGTCGAGAATCGCCAAATCCATACCGTTCCAGTTGGTGTCGAGCACTTCGGCTACCAGGATACCGCTGTTCAACGCGATCGCTTCCCCCGGCTCTAGATAGACCTGCACCTGATATTTGTCCTGGAACTGCTTGATGCGCTCGATCAGCGCGTCCACTTGATAATCATCGCGAGTGATGTGGTGACCGCCGCCGAAGTTGATCCACTTCATTTGCGGCAGATAAGCGGCGAAATTGCGCTCGATAACATCCAAGGTACGGCGCAGCGGTTCATAGTCTTGCTCGCACAGAGTGTGGAAGTGCAGACCGGACAGACCGCTCAGATCCTGGCCTTCAAATTTGGCGACGGGAATACCCATACGGGAGCAGGGTGCGCAGGGGTCGTAAATCGGCGTGGCGCCTTCCGAGTGTTCCGGGTTGATCCGCAGACCAAACTCCAGTCCAGGGCGTTTGGCCTGGGCGGCGAGAGCCTGCTCGCGGAAACGCTGCCACTGCCCGAATGAGTTAAACACCACGTGATCTGAGGCTTCCAAAATCGCCTCCATCTCCGCTGGGCGATAGGCCGCCGCATAGGTGTGGACCTCCCCGCCGAATTGCTCTCTTCCCAGGCGCGCTTCATACAGACCGCTAGCGCAGGTGCCTTTCAGATAACGCATCACCAGAGGCGCCGCCGCGAACATGGAAAACGCCTTGAGCGCAAGCAATACCTTAGCTCCGCTTTCCTCCTGCACTCGCGCCAATATGCGCAAATTGCGCTCTAGCGCCGCGGCGTCGACGACGTAGCAAGGGCTGGGAACGCGGGAAAGGTCAAAATTTTCCAGAGAATGGGGCATGGTGAAATTGCTCGAAATAACGTGGAAGGAGAGCGCGGCTTCAGACGAAGCCGCGGCGGTGGATCAGGTTGCGAGACCGGTATCGCTCAAGTCGACCAGCGTCCAGGGCAGGCCGTACTTGTTGAGGTCTTCCATAAATGGATCCGGATCGAACTGCTCCATGTTCCATACGCCGGGTTTCATCCACTTATTCTCCAGCATCATCTTTGCGCCGATCATTGCGGGCACGCCAGTGGTGTAGGAGATTGCCTGGGACTGCACTTCACGGAAGCAGGCTTCGTGGTCGCAGATGTTGTAGATGTATACGATCTTTTCCTTGCCATCTTTAATTCCTTTGGCCACGCAGCCGATGCAGGTGCGTCCCTTGGTCAGGGGGCCAAGGCTGGATGGGTCGGGCAGAACAGATTTGAGGAACTGCAGCGGAATGACCTCAACGCCGTTGTACAAAACAGGCTTGATACCGGTCATGCCTACGTTCTGCAGCACTTCCAGGTGTTTCAGGTAGTTCTGGGAAAACGTCATCCAGAAGCGCGCGCGCTTGATTTCCGGGAAGTGTTTGACGATGGATTCCAGCTCCTCGTGGTACATCAGATAGATGTCCATAGGGCCGATACCTTCGGGGAAATCGAAGGAGTCTTTGACGGACAGAGGATCGGTTTCCACCCACTCGCCGTTCTGCCAGAAGCGGCCTTTGGCGGTCACTTCGCGGATGTTGATTTCCGGATTGAAGTTGGTTGCAAAGGGTTGGCCGTGGTTGCCGGCATTGGCGTCGATAATATCCAGCTCGTGGATTTCATCCAGGCAATGCTTTTTGATGTAAGCGGTGTAGACGTTGGTGACGCCCGGGTCGAAGCCGCTGCCGAGCAGAGCCATCAAGCCGGCTTTCTGGAATTTCTCCTGATAGGCCCACTGCCATTTGTACTCGAATTTCGCGACTTCTGGCGGCTCGTAGTTGGCGGTGTCCAGATAGTGGACGCCAGCGTTCAAGCACGCGTCCATGATGTGCAGATCCTGGTAAGGCAGGGCGACGTTGATGACCAGGCTCGGCTTTTCTTTTTCCAGCAGAGCGGTCAGTTCAGCGACGTTGTCGGCGTCCACTTGCGCGGTGCGGATCGGGCGCGACAGTTGGGCAGCAATCTTCTTGCATTTTTCTTCGTTGCGACTCGCCAGAATGATTTCCGGGAACACCTCGGGCAATTGCGCGCACTTATGGGTGACCACGCCACCCACGCCGCCGGCACCGATGATGATGACTTTGCTCATGTGACTCTCTCCTCAATGGTCCGCGCCTTGGCCGCGCGAGACGTGCTGCTGATCAATACTGTTGGCGGCTTATTTGTCGTAATAGCCAATTATTTTTCGTAATAGCCAATTTATTTTTCGTAATAGGTATAACCGCGCATGCTCGCGGAAAACGCCTTCATGATGTCCAGCCGCTCGGATGCACTGATTCGGCCTTCGCGCACGGCCTGCTCGGCGATGCGGCGGAAGCGGTCCTGCATCACTTGCGGGTTGTACTCCACGTAGCTGAGCACGTCTGCGATGCTGTCGCCTTCGATCTCGTGGATGAACTCATAGTGACCATCTTCATTAATGCGCACACTCACCACGTTAGTGTCGCCGAACAGATTGTGCAGATCGCCGAGGGTTTCCTGATAGGCGCCCACCAGGAAGGTGCCTATGTAGTACTCCTCATTGTCCTTCAACGCATGCAAGGGCAGGGTGCGGCGGGTGCTGTGCATATCGGCGAAGCGGTCGATCTTGCCGTCACAGTCACAGGTGATGTCCGCAATAATAGCCTGCCGGGTGGGCCGCTCTTCCAAGCGGTGAATCGGCGCAATTGGGAAGATCTGGTCGATGGCCCAGATGTCCGGCAGCGATTGGAACAGACTGAAGTTGCAGTAATAGATGTCGGACAGTTGCTCTTTCAGCTTGGGCAGCTCGCTGAACTCCCGCGGCGCGTCCTCAGCCAGGATCAGCAGACGCTGCATGACTTTCAAAAACAGGTTTTCCGAGAGCGAGCGTGAGCGCAGGTTTACCTGGCCGCGCTTGAACAGTTCGCGAATTTCGTCGCGGTAGAAGAGCGCATCGTTGTAACACTCTTGAAGGTTGCGCACGTTTGCGGTTTTGAGCAGCTCCTTCAGGTTGTGGATCATCGCGTGCTCTTCCTCGCTGATCACCTCCGGCAGCGGGCCGGGCTCGAAGGACGCGACGTCGAGGACATTGAACAGCAGCACAGACGAATAGGCCACGGTAGCGCGGCCCGATTCGGTGATGATGATCGGGTGCGCTATCTCGTTGGGATCCAAGGTAGTCATGATCACGTCGACGATGTCGGCGCAATATTCATCCAGGGTGTAGTTGCGCGAGTGGACGTAGTTGGTTTTCGATCCGTCATAGTCCACCGCCAAACCGCCGCCCAGGTCCAGATAGCCCATACGCGCGCCTTCGCGCACCAGGTCCATATAAACCTGACAGGCTTCCAGTACACCAGTACGGATGTCGCGAATGTTAGGAATCTGTGAACCCAAGTGGTAGTGCAGCAATTGCAGACAGTCGAGCATGCCCTCGGCTTTGAGGGTGTCCACCAGATTGATGAGCTGAGCGATGGTGACACCGAAGATGCTGCGGTCGCCGCTGGTCGCATTCCAGTGGCCGCCGACCATGGAAGCTAGCTTGACGCGTATGCCAATAAGGGGCATGATGCCTAGGGCGCGGCTGCGTTCGAGGATAATTGGTAACTCGGAGGGCGTTTCGATAACAAAAAACACCCGGTAGCCCATCTTGCAGGCCTGCAAGCCGAGATCGATGAACTCAGCATCTTTATAACCATTGCAGACGA
Source organism: Pseudomonadota bacterium (assembly GCA_023416875.1). GTDB lineage: Bacteria > Pseudomonadota > Gammaproteobacteria > Pseudomonadales > Cellvibrionaceae > UBA5868. Next base: position 27,677 of record JAEZGT010000316.1, on the reverse strand, counting down.
TACAGGCTTCCGGCGATTCCAGATTTGCCAAGGCAATGATCAGCTCCGGCTTGGAGCCGGCCTCCAACCCGTGCCCATACTTGGCGCCTACCTGGGCGATCTCTTCGATCACATGGCACTGCTGATTGACCTTGACCGGAAAGACGCCCCGATACTTGCCGCGATAGCCACTCTGTTCAATCGCATTATTAAAGGCGTTATTCAAGCGGGCGATCTGCTGCGCCAGCAGGTTCTCAAAGCGCACCAGCACCGGCATATCCATGCCGCGCTCTTTGATGTCTTTTACCAGATCCAGCATCGAGATCTTCAAGGGGCCTGATTCCCCTTGAGCGGTCACGAGGATTTCACCTTTGTCCGAGACGCTAAAGTAGCCCGCGCCCCAGTCATTGATGCCATAAAGTTCAGCCGAGTGAGAGGCTGTCCAAGCGTGATGCACCATCTTGTTCAATGTCTGAATCTCTCCAGATAAGGGTGGAATTCGGCACCGCATTATGCCGGTGAAATGCGGTGGATTGATGTCACAGGACACCCCCCGCCGCAAAGGCGCGAACTATCGCAGATTTACATGGACATTTCCAGGACTGGAAGGGGGGTGGCAGACGAGCGCCGCTTCGATTTGCGGCGCTCTTTGAGGGTCTGGCTGAAGCGATAAACGAGAGTGATGACGTCTATCTGCAACTGCTATCGAGGGATTAGGGTCCGCTCGGAAATCATCGTGCCAAAGTGAGTTGGCGACTCTCCTTCAAACGTCTTTCGGCAGCGTGAAATGCATCGCGCACGGCGACGTGGGCGGTTGGTGCGTCATTTGATACGGTGATCGGCCGCCCCCGTAAGCTGAGCTCAATTGACGCGCGAAATAACTTGCCTTTGTGCCGTCGGTTGTGCGGCGTGTCCAGAACGACTCGGGAGCGCAATATGTCGGGAGCGAAACGGGATAATTTTTCGAGTTTACGGTTGATGGTGTATTCCAAGGCAGGTGAGTGGTCCAAATCGCGAAAAACGACATCTGCATTATTTTTTATCATGAAGTAGGAACCTCCAATCAAAGTGCTGGTGTGAATAATGGCAGGCTTGCACTCTAATCATGGAGTGTTTTGCTAGGAATTCAAGTCTCGCTTTAAGAACATTCGGTTCAAATGTGGACGCCATCTATTCCTCACTGTCTGCTGCTATGCAAAATTTGTAACTCGCCAAAATATTTTTAAACAGACTTGAATTGCAATTTTATGGACTTATTTTAATTTGCAACTGGAATCGTTTCAGCGAAAGACTCTGGTTATTCACGGCCTGTTATAGGTGTCATTTTGTTTATTGCTCGAATTGAGGATAAATTATGAGAACGTTTGACTTTTCTCCTTTGTATAAATCCGCCATTGGTTTTGATCGTCTGGCGCAAATTCTCGATGCTGCCCACCGTTCAGAGCAGTCTCAGCCTTCGTATCCACCGTACAACATTGAATTAACCGGTGAAAATCAATACTGCATCACCATGGCGGTAGCCGGTTTTGACATAAACGAAGTTGAAATCGAGGTGGATCATGGTGTATTGCGGGTTTCCGGCAAAAAATCTGCGGATACAGAGGGTCGCCAATTTCTTTATCGCGGCATTGCGGGGCGTGATTTTGAGCGCAAATTCCAGTTGGCGGATTATGTACAGGTCACTGGCGCGAATATGAGTAACGGCCTGTTGAATATCGAATTGCGCCGTGAAATACCGGAATTTCTCAAGCCACGTAAAATAGCCATAGGTGCTGCCCTGGAAAAGACATCAAGTGCAGACAAGTCTTTGGTCTCACAAGCCGCCTGATCCATAATCACATCAAATCGAGTCCGCGCTGAATAATTTGGCGCGGACTGTCGTGCGATATTGAGTTGGTGTGGTACCAAAATATTTTTTGAATAAGTCAGTAAAATGCGCCAGATCCTGGTAGCCAGAGCGATACGCTATTTCGGCGATCGCCAGGTTGCTGGAATGCAGCAATTCCCCTGCATTGCGCATTCGAACATTTTGCAAATATTGAAGTGGTGTAAGATTTGTTGCGTTTTTAAAGCGACGATTCAATGTCCGCAAACTCATTCCTAACGAATCAGCCACATCCTTCACCTGAATATTCTTTTGTGCATTCTGTTGAATCCAGGATTGGGCTCTCGCGACGTCTTCGTCCGGATGTGTCTGGAATTCGCCGTGCTCACTTTGCATTTGCGGGTACGCTTTGCGTACTTCATGAAAAAAATGCCTTTCCACATGACGCGCGATTTGCTCGCCAAAAATTTCCTGAATAAAAAACACGGTTAGATCGGCCAGCGAATTAACGCTGGCGGTGCAGTACAGGTTTTCGGACCGAGTGATGAAGTGGTTGCGCTTTAACAGTACGCGTGGATAAGAGGCGGCGAACTTGTCGAAATAGTACCAGTGGGTAGTAGCGGGTCGAAAATCCAGCAAGCCTGCCTCTGCCATAAAACAGCAGCCGGTGCCCACACCTGCAATAATGCCTCCTTCCTGTTTTTGCCTTACCAGCCACGGCAACACTGCTTGATTCTGCTTGATAACAGTTTTGGGATTGCGCCACAGCGCGGGGATATAGGTGATAGACGAGCTTTCAATGTCGCTGATGGCGCAATGGGGCTGTAGCATCAGGCCAGTGTGCGTAGTGACCGCTTTGCCATCCACAGACGCCAGATGAAACGTCAGTTCCTTCAGGGGAGTGTGGCGGTTACTCGCGGATTTCTGCATTGCCTCAGCTGCGTGTAGCTGCTCCATCGGCAAGGCTACGCTGGTGGCCAGCATCTGTTCACACAACAAAAATGTAATCGACGTCATTCCGGTTATCCTTTTGAGGTGATGGCTAATTTACCCCTGTTTTGTGGCGAGTATCCCTCTGCGTAGAAATGCTTTCAACAATAAACTGCGCGTTATCCCACACAATTTCACTCCTAAGGTTTCCCTGTGACCACTATTACCCGATTACCATTAATTGTCGGTTTCGGCGGGTTTAATGCCGCAGGCCGCAGTTCCGGCCATCGCGGCTATGAGCGCATGATTTTCGAGAGTCTAAGCGCGGCTGAACGCCGCCAGCTTATTGCGTCTTTGGCAAATCTCATGGGAAGGCAAACCGAAGGCGCCGATGAAGCCTCTCTGGAGCGTTCGGTTCTGATGGGTACCTTGGTGAGGCGTATCGAAGATACCTATTTCCCGGTGGACGCAACGCCGCTGGCTAAGCGTGCCCAGGCTCTAGGAACAGTGACGAATCCTGTGCGTCTGGAAATTTCCAATCGTGAATTGCCACACCCATTGCCGGCCAACTGGCGCGTGGTATCTCAGGACGGGGGAATTTGCGAAGTCGAAGTCACTGGCAAGCAGACCGTTTCGATCGCCACAACGCAGGAGATGGCTGTGCAGGCTGCTGGCCAGTTGCCCAGCGGTTTCGATCCAGGATCCCATTACCGTTCCACTCATCATCCGCGTGGGTTGCAACTCAACGTCCTTGCCGCGTCCGACGCGGTTAAATCAGTGGGCATTCCCTGGGAGGCGATCTGCCGTCAGGTTGCGCCCGATGAAATCGGGGTGTACAGCAGCAGCGTAATGAGCCAGCTCGACGGTACTGGATTCGGCGGTATGTTGCAGGCGCGTTTACGGGGAGAGCGGGTTTCATCCAAACAGTTGGCACTTGGCCTGAACACTATGCCCGCAGACTTCGTTAATGCGTATGTTTTGGGAAGCGTCGGCGCAACTGGTGGGATTACCGGCGCTTGCGCCACTTTTCTCTATAACCTGCGCGCCGGAGTGGAAGACATAAAAGCAGGTCGCCGCCGTGTGGTGTTGGTGGGTAGCGCCGAAGCGCCTATCCTCCCCGAGGTTATCGACGGTTATGCCGCTATGAGCGCGCTGGCCACAGACGCAGACTTGCGTAAGCTGACTGGTTCTCAGGACATTGATTACCGCCGTGCCAGCCGGCCTTTTGGTGAGAACTGCGGGTTTACCATTGCGGAATCGGGCCAGTATGTAATGTTGATGGACGACGAACTAGCCTTGCGCCTGGGTGCGCAGATTTTTGCAGCGGTTCCGGGGGTTTATGTTCATGCGGACGGCTTCAAAAAATCCATTTCCGCTCCCGGTCCGGGTAATTACATCACCATGGCGCGTGCCACTGCATTAGCAGTGAATCTTTTTGGTGAGGACAAAGTGCGCCGCGCCAGTTTTGTTCAGGCTCATGGTTCCAGCACTCCGCAAAACCGGGTGACGGAATCCCGAATTTTTGATCAGGTCGCTAGGGCATTCGGCATTGAAAGTTGGCCTGTGGCAGCAGTGAAAGCCTACTTAGGCCACTCACTTGGGCCTGCCAGCGGTGACCAGATGGCCGTCACTCTCGGTGTTTTTCAGCGTGGCATATTGCCGGGCATCAAGACCATCGATGCGGTTGCGGACGATGTTTACGCCGACCGCCTGCGTCTCTCCAAAACTGACCAGGAACTCGGCCCCGAGTCTTGTCAGATTGCCTTGCTCAATTCCAAAGGTTTTGGCGGCAACAATGCGACGGCTACCGTGATTTCACCCAGTGCCATAGAGCCGCTCCTGCGAAGACGCCACGGCGAAATGGTTTGGAAGAACTATCTGGGCAAGCTCGCTCCGGTAACAGAGAATGCCACTCGATATTTGGCGGACGCGGATGTTGGCAAACTCAATCCTGTCTACGAATTCGGGACAGGGCTGATTGACGAGAACGCGATCGAAGTTGATCCGCGCCGAGTCCGTGTTCCTGGGTTTGATCACGCAATCAGCCTTGAAGGTTGCGACGGTTTTGACGATTTGGCGCTATGATCACCCCTGCGGACGATGTGCCGGAAGCAGAATCTTCGCCTGCAAGCTTTGACTTGGGGCGGAGACTACGCCAGCTGCGTCTTGAGTTTGGGCTCTCGCAGCGCCAACTCGCTCGCCGCGCCAGCATGACTAACGCCAATCTGTCCATGATCGAACAAGGGCGCGTTAGTCCGTCCATACAAACCCTCGAAAAAATTCTGCGCGCTGTTCCGATTTCCCTGGCTGACTTTTTTCGCCCAGGTGAGCTGACCTCTCCGGTTGTATTCAATCGTTCAAATCAAATAAAGGTAAGCCAGCCGGGCGCGGAGTTTTTTATTTCCTGCCGGTCAGATTATGGCGATCACCCGATTGTCGTGCTGGCGCATTTGGCTCCGGGCGCTTCGATCAGCCAAAGTCCTGTTGGACAAAAAAACAGCAATTTGTCTGGCTCACTGGCTCGCGGGCGCTTGCTGTTGACCCTGGAAGATAAGGTCTGGACGCTGGAGCCCGGTGATATGTTCCAGTTTCACCAAAATCGCTCTTTCTGCTTAAAGAATACTGGAGAAGATGAGCTTCATATGACCCTAGTGGTGATACCGGATAGGCAGGATCTTGATAGTAAAGTATGAAAACCTGCGCGAAAATTTTTGCAACCTGATGAAGCAAAGGCGGTCGTTTCACTGTCTTTCGATATTGGATTGATCCATACTTAGGCAAATCAAACAACTGTTACGTTGTCGCATTTTTCATCTATGGATGCGGCAGCCAAAGTGGAAACGGGTCGAGGGTGTGATGATTTTTTCAGGCAGCGCCATAACAGTCGAAGAATTGGGAGATGGGCTTGCACATCTGCGGTTTGATCTGCAGGGCGAGTCCGTAAATAAGTTTAATCTCGCGCTTTCGCGGGAGCTTGGGCAGGCTCTGGACGAATTGGAGCGCCGCTCCGATATCAAGGGAATTCTGATTTCCAGCGCGAAGAGCGCTTTTATTGTCGGGGCCGATATCACCGAATTCGGACCGGTATTTGCGCAGGGCGATGACGCCGTGCGTTCGCATTTGCTCACCAACAGTCGCAATTTCAATCGTCTTGAAGATCTCCCTTTCCCTTCTGTCGTCGCCATAAATGGTTACGCCTTGGGTGGTGGCCTGGAAATTTGTCTTGCCTGCGATTTTCGCATCATGAGCGACGGTGCGAAAATCGGTCTTCCGGAAACGAAGCTCGGCCTGGTTCCCGGTTGGGGGGGTACTGTGCGTTTACCGCGCCTTGTAGGCTTGGACACCGCGGTGGAATGGATTGCTAGTGGCGGCGAATACAAAGGCCAAGACGCTCTCAAGCGTGGCGTGGTCGATGGAGTGGTTGCAGAAGCGGAATTAATTTCGAGTGCGCTCGAAGTGTTGCGTCGAGCGGCAAATGGCAAGCTGCCTTATCAGCAGCGCCGTGAGCAGAAAAAATCGCCGCTGCGCCACAACGATATGGAAGGTTTGTTGGCCTTCGAAAGTTCAAAAATGTTCGTTGGCGCTCAAGCGGGGCGCAATTATCCTGCACCAGTCGCTGCAATCAAAGTCATGCAAGATGGCGCCAAACTGGGCCGTGACGATGCGCAGAAAATTGAGGCGGAAACTTTCATTAAACTCGCGCAAACATCCGCAGCAAAAAATCTGGTTGGACTTTTCCTTAGCGATCAATATATCGGCAAAAAAGCTAAACAGTTGGAAAAGCAGGCAGACTCTGCCGTCAAGCGCGCAGCTGTGTTGGGTGCCGGCATTATGGGAGGCGGAATTGCGTATCAATCCGCCAGTCGCGGTATACCGATCAAAATGAAAGACATCAATCAAAAAGGAATTGATCAAGGTTTGTCGGAGGCGGCAAAACTAATTTCAAAACGGGTTGAGTCTGGTAAAGCCACAATCGCCTCAATGGCGGAAACATTGAATCTTATTGAACCAACGCTTGCTTACGACGGATTTGCCGAAGTGGATTTGGTTGTGGAAGCGGTGGTTGAAAATTCCAGGGTAAAAAAATCGGTTCTCGCTGAGGTGGAATCGGCGGTGAAACCTTCCACAATCTTGTGTTCCAATACCTCCACCATTTCCATTGATGCCCTGGCGGAATCCCTGGCGCGCCCGGAAAATTTCTGCGGCATGCATTTTTTCAATCCGGTACACGCCATGCCACTGGTGGAAGTTATTCGCGGCAAAAAAACATCTGATCAAGCCATCGCCCGCACGGTCGCTTATGCGAATGCGCTCGGCAAAAAGCCAGTGGTGGTGAATAACTGCCCGGGATTTCTGGTTAACCGCGTTCTCTTCCCGTATTTCGCCGGGTTCTCCATGTTGCTAAGAGATGGTGCGGACTTTCAAGCGATCGACAAAGTGATGGAGCGTTGGGGTTGGCCCATGGGGCCTGCCTACTTGCTCGACGTGGTTGGGCTTGATACAGCGGTGCATGCGCAGGGCGTTATGGCCGATGGATTCCCTGAGCGCATGACCAATAGCTTTAAACCTGCGCCGGACATTCTTTACGAAGCTGGGCGTCTCGGACAGAAAAATGACAAGGGTTTTTACAACTACGAGAAGGATAAGAAAGGCAAGCCCGCCAAGGTAACTACGCAAGAGAGCTATGCCTTGCTAGCACCTCACGTCGCCCAAAAAAGAGATTTCTCTGATGATGAAATTATTGCCCGCATGGTGGTCCCAATGGCGACTGAGCTTGCACGCTGCCTCGAAGAACAGATTGTGGCGTCGCCGGCGGAAGCGGATATGGCACTAATTTACGGCCTAGGCTTTCCTCCATTCCGCGGCGGCATCTTCCGTTGGTTGGACGAGCAGGGCTTAAATCGTTTTATTGCCACTGCGCAGAAATTTGAGGACCTCGGTCCTCTCTACCAAGTGACCGAAAACATGCAGAAACTCGCCGCAGAAGGCAAAACTTATTATTAAGCGTGGGAGACGACAGTGAGCCTGAAACCGAGAGACGCGGTAATTGTTGATTACGCCCGCACCCCAATGGGACGCGCTAAAAACGGCTGCTTTAGAAATCTGCGCGCCGATGAAATGAGCGCAATACTGCTGAACCAGTTAATGGAACGCAATCCGGGAATCGATCCAGCCTCGGTGGACGATGTTATCTGGGGTTGTGTCATGCAGCGCGAGGAGCAGGGTTTTAATATTGCGCGGAATGCCATCCTGCGGACCAAGCTGCCTCACACGGTGCCAGGGCAAACTGTCAATCGACTTTGCGGCTCATCAATGTCAGCGCTGCTCACTGCTGTGGCAAATATTCGCTCAGGTATGGGCGATGTTTTCCTTGTCGGCGGTGTTGAACACATGGGGCATATCGACATGAATGCGGCGGTCGACCCCAATCCCTTGCTAGGGTTGTCTGTGGCGAAGGCAGCCGGTTCCATGGGCATGACAGCGGAATATCTGGCTCTCCTGCACGGGATATCGCGAGAGCAGATGGATGCATTTGGCGCGCGATCGCATCAGCGCGCGGCAGCGGCAACCAATGCTGGGAAATTTTCCCGAGAAATCATCCCTCTGGTTGGCCACGACGATAAAGGCGCCCCGATATTGATTGAACACGACGAGACTATCCGGGCAGATACCACCGTTGAGGTCCTGGCCACACTCAAACCTGTGTTTAACCCGAAGGGGGGCACTATCACTGCGGGCACTTCTTCACAGGTCACTGATGGCGCTTCTGCGATGGTTGTCATGGCGGCAGAGCGGGCATTGGCATTGGGCCTTACGCCTGTTGCTCGAGTTTTGGGCGGTGCAGTGGTTGGGGTCGACCCTTCCATCATGGGGTATGGACCTGTGCCGGCTACCGAAAGACTGCTGAAAAATCTCAAACTTACCATCGCGGACATTGACGCGGTCGAGCTCAATGAGGCGTTTGCCGCCCAGGCACTGCCGGTTTTGAAAGACTTGAAGCTACTCGATGCAATGGACGAGAAAGTTAACCTTTATGGTGGCGCTATTGCGCTGGGGCACCCGTTCGGCTGTTCCGGGACCAGAATTACAGGGACTTTGCTGTCGGTAATGTCAGACCGCGATGCGACATTGGGGTTGGCGACCATGTGCATAGGCTTAGGGCAGGGGATCGCAACGGTACTTGAGCGGCTGAATTGAGACATTGGCGGTCGTTTGCCACCCTTGGGGCGACTCCAGCCCCAATATCCACTATTATCGGCGCTTAATTCATTCGAAGATGTTTCATGTCTTGCCATTCGATCATTGACCGCCACCGATATTTGCTCCTCCTCATCCTCCTTCTGGGGTTTTCATCTCACGCGGCGAACCGCAGTTCGCCTGCATTTTGGGAGGTTAGTAAGGGCGACGCCGTCGTTTATTTAATGGGCTCAATGCATTTCGGTCGGGATGATTTTTATCCTCTACCGCCGGTTATCGAAGAAGCCTTTTGCAAGTCGTCGCGGCTGGTGGTGGAGGTGAATCTTCTGGGGTTGCAAGTGGACGCATCTCAAATCATCTTTAAGCATGCAGGGTTGCCTCCGGGCTCTAGTCTCAAGGATGTGATATCTGCTGACACATACGATGCATTGAGGGAGCGGGCGGAAGGGAATCAGGTTCCTCTATCCGCATTTCAGCGCTTTCAGCCTTGGTACGTGACGCTGATGTTGGTTGAAGCAGAAATCCGCAAAACTCCCTTGCAGCAACAGCTCGGCGTTGATCTTTATTTTCTTCGGCGCGCCGTAAGCCAAAAAAAGCCGATCGAAGAACTTGAAACTTTCGATTCCCAGCTTGGCCTGTTCAGTCAGTTTTCTTTTGAGCATCAGGAGCGCTTTCTTCGCCAGACGCTCGCGGATTTGCGCAACAGCCAGAGCTACCTTTTATCGATGGCGGACGCATGGTTAAGTGGTGATATCAACACTTTGACTAAAACACTGATAGATCCATTTCGTGAGCAGGCGGATACCAAGCTGTTGTTTGAGCGCATGTTCACTCAGCGCAACCAGAAGATGGCCATGGCGGTGGAAACCTATCTGAAGGATAAGGAGAAGACTTTTTTGGTAGTGGGTATAGGCCATATGGTTGGGGACGAAGGAATAGTTGCGCTGTTACGCAGCAAAGGGTTTCGGGTCCAGCGAGTGGACACCGCGTTAACACTGTCTTCAAACCTCTGATTACAGGATTCTTAGCGGGACTTCCCTGAATCTGACGGCTGTGGCACAATTGCCACCCCTCAAATGAGTCGCGATATCAAGATAATAGTTTTTACTACGTAATCAATAATTTATCTTGGTTTTCTCTCGATTTACTTTAACTAAAGCGGTCGTGGCGGAATTGGTAGACGCGCTGGATTTAGGTTCCAGTGTCTTTGGCGTGAGAGTTCGAGTCTCTCCGACCGCACCACATATGTCGGCGTAATGTCGCCGCAATACTCCTTACTGATATAGATGAGGCGAAGAATGCAAGTTTCGATTGAAACAACATCAGGTTTAGAGCGACGCCTGACTGTTGGTGTACCGGCTGACGTTATTGACAGTGAAGTGAACAAGCGGCTGCAAGAAGCGGCCAGGTCGGTTCGCCTCAACGGCTTTCGCAAAGGTAAGGTCCCTTTTAAAGTAGTACGGCAAAAATTTGGAACAGGAGTTCGCCAAGAAGTACTGGGTGACACCATTAATCGCTCATTCCAAGAAGCGGTCCGTCAAAAAGATATTAAGCCAGCTGGTCAGCCTCGCATTGAGCCGAAACAATTCGAAGAAGGAAAAGATTTAGAGTACGTCGCGACGTTTGAAGTATTTCCAGAAATCACTCTGAAGGAAATCGACGGCGCCGAGATCACTCAATTCGAAGCAGATATTTCTGACCACGATATTGACGAGATGATCGAAACCCTCCGCAAAAGTCAGGCCGGATGGGGTGTGATCGAGCGCGCTGCGCAAAATGGCGATCGCGTCAATTTAGACTTCGTCGGTAAGCGGGATGGTGAAGAGTTCGATGGCGGCACTGCGACGGGTTACACGCTACAGCTAGGTAGTGGCAGCATGATTCCAGGTTTCGAAGACGGAATCGTGGGCATGAAAGCGGGAGAGACAAAAGTTCTGCCGCTGACTTTCCCGGAAGATTACCAAGTGGAGTCTTTAAAAGGGGCGGCTGTTGAGTTCACTATCACGCTTAACACTGTATCTGAGCAGCAACTACCTGAACTGAATGACAGCTTCTTTGCTTCTTTTGGTATTAACGAAGGTGGCCTGGACAAATTCCGCGCAGACGTACGTGAAAACATGGAGCGTGAAAAAGAGCGAATGATTAAGAACAAGGTGAAAATCCAAGTATTGGATGCCTTGCTGGACGCCAACCAAATCGAGACACCTAAAGCGCTGGTGCAAAATGAAATTGATGTGCTGCGCCAGCAAGCAATGCAGCAGTACGGCCAATTGAGCGCCCGCTTGGATGTACGCTCACTTTTACCTGACGATTTGTTCCGCAAACAAGCCGAGCGCCGCACGGCTCTGGGTTTGTTGATTTCGGAAATTGTAAGTCAGCAAAAAATTACTATTGACAATGATCGTGTCAGAAAACTTGTTGAAAGTATTGCTTCAACTTACGAGGACCCCGAGAGCGTCATAAATTACTATTACAGCAACAATGAGCTGCTGTCCGGGGCTCGAGCCGCTGTGTTGGAAGATCAAGTTGTCGATTATTTGGTCAGCAAAGCATCTGTTTCCGCGAAGAAAGTTTCCTATCAGGAACTGGTAAAACCCGATAGCAATGATGCTGAAGGCCAATAATTAAACGAATTGTTTTTAAAATGTCTAACTCCGCTGGAAATCAGCGGAGTTCTGCCTCCTAAACTGGCATATCTCCCCTACAAGGGTTAAGCTTCTTCGTAAGCTGATCTTCTTCCTTAAGTTCTTATAACGAATCACTATTCTGGCCAGTAATCCACTTTCAAGGAAAAGTACGTATGCCCAAATTTGATACTTTTGGTTCCCTGGTGTCATCCCCCTCCAGTGCTTTGGTGCCAATTGTGGTTGAACAGACTGCTCGAGGTGAGCGGTCGTATGATATTTATTCCCGATTGTTAAAGGAGCGGGTGATTTTTCTGGTTGGTCCGGTGGAAGATTACATGGCTAATCTCGTGGTGGCCCAGTTATTGTTTCTAGAAGCAGAGAACCCAGATAAAGATATTCATCTCTACATCAATTCGCCCGGTGGATCTGTTACTGCAGGTATGTCGATCTATGACACTATGCAGTTTATAAAACCAGACGTTAGCACCATGTGTATAGGGCAAGCCTGTAGTATGGGTGCCTTCCTACTAACAGCGGGAGCCAAAGGGAAGCGATACTGTTTACCAAATGCGCGTACCATGATTCATCAGCCCTCGGGCGGGGCGCAGGGACAGGCGAGCGATATTCATATTCATGCGCAGGAAATCTTAAAGATTCGTGAGCGGCTGAACCAACTGATGGCGCACCATACGGGACGAAGCGTAGAAGAGATTGCCCGAGATACTGAAAGAGACAATTTCATGAGTGCTCAGGAGTCGAAAAACTACGGTCTTATAGATGAAGTTTTGACTAAGCGCGTTCTTTCAGAAAGCTGAAATTGATATCTCCGCGTCCTTACTGATAGCGGTTGAGAGGCATTAGACCGGCGGAACTTAAATAAACCGAATTTTGTCTATAGAAAATCGGTCTAAGCGTGGTCTATATGCCTCCCTCCAACAAAACTATGGTTTAATTGACAGCAAGCAAACTGGCGGAGAGGTTTGATGACCGACCACACAAACGATAGTGACGATAACGGCAAGCTGCTTTACTGCTCTTTCTGTGGCAAGAGTCAGCATGAAGTAAGAAAGTTGATCGCCGGTCCTTCTGTGTTCATTTGTGATGAATGTGTCGATTTGTGCAACGACATCATTCGCGAGGAAATTCAGGAGAGTGCCCAAGAAGGCGGCGGTGAAAAGCTCCCTACACCTAAGGACATTGCGGCCACCCTTGACGAATATGTGATAGGCCAGGTGGATGCCAAGAAAGTGTTGGCGGTCGCCGTTTATAACCATTACAAGCGCCTTCGTGTGGGAAGCAAGAAAAAGGCGAAAGACGAAGTAGAGCTGGGCAAGAGCAATATCCTGCTTGTTGGCCCCACCGGAAGTGGTAAGACGCTTTTAGCGGAGACTCTGGCGCGGCTTCTTAATGTTCCGTTTACCATCGCTGATGCGACGACGCTCACCGAGGCTGGTTATGTTGGTGAAGACGTAGAAAACATCATTCAGAAATTGCTGCAGAAATGTGATTACGATGTCGAGAAAGCGCAACAAGGCATTGTATACATTGATGAAATTGATAAGATCTCGCGCAAGTCAGATAATCCCTCGATAACTCGGGACGTATCGGGCGAAGGCGTTCAACAAGCTCTATTGAAGCTTATTGAGGGTACTGTGGCTTCAGTGCCACCTCAAGGTGGACGAAAGCATCCACAGCAGGAATTTCTGCAAGTCGACACCTCAAATATCTTGTTCATCTGTGGTGGCGCATTCGCCGGTCTGGACCGGATTATCCGCGACCGCTCTGAAAAAGGTGGTATTGGATTCGGAGCCGAAGTAAAGAGCAAAAACAGCAAAAACGTTGGGCAGACATTAAAAGGCCTAGAAACTGAAGACCTTATTAAATACGGACTCATCCCAGAGTTTGTCGGCCGATTACCCGTAATTGCTACGCTTGAAGAGCTCGACAAACAAGCGCTCATGGCAATTTTGACCGAGCCCAAGAATTCATTGGTCAAGCAGTACCGCAAGCTATTCGAAATGGAAGGTGTGGAAATCGATTTTCGTGACGATGCACTTGATGCGGTTGCAACCAAGGCTATGGAAAGAAAAACCGGCGCCCGTGGTCTACGCTCTATAATGGAATCCGTATTACTGGACACTATGTTCCGTCTACCATCAGAGCGGAACGTTGCAAAGGTAGTTGTCGATGCATCGGTGATACGCGGGGAATCGCCACCACTCGTGGTGTATGAGAAACAAAATACACAAAAAGCTATCCCCGATGACTGACGGTTTATCAATCAAAATTTCAGGTCGTTTCCAGGAAAGGGCTCATTAGGGCCCTTTTTGCGTTTTGCTGCTTGCATTTCATCGTTGCGCCCCAAAATTTCGGCTGTTCGCAACGCAAAAAACATCTCGAAGCAGACTAAGAGGGTTATATGAGCAACAAAGAACCAGATTATGAAATGATGACATTACCCCTTCTTCCACTGCGAGATGTGGTGGTATATCCACATATGGTTATTCCTCTTTTCGTCGGCCGGAGCAAATCCATCGCCGCCTTGGAAAAGGCAATGGCGGACGACAAGCAAGTTCTGCTTGTAGCGCAAAAAACGCCTTCAGTTGACGACCCGAATGTTGATGATCTATACGGCGTGGGTACCATTTCACAGATTTTGCAGATCCTTAAATTACCGGATGGGACCGTAAAAGTTTTAGTTGAAGGAAAAGAGCGTGCGGCAATTCAGAATATCGATGGCGATGCATTTTTTCAGGCGGATGTACAGTCCATTGACAGCCCTGAGCTGTCTACACGTGAAGGAGAGGCTCTTGCCAAAACTTTGCTCAATGGTTTTGAGCAATACGTAAACCTCAGCAAAAAAGTGCCGTCGGAAGTATTAACTTCAATTTCTGGAATCGATGAACCTGGTCGGCTGGCAGATACCGTTGCTGCACACATGTCTCTCGATTTGTCGCAGAAACAACAGATATTGGAGATTTATGATGTTTCCGAGAGAGTTGAACATCTGGTTGGGTTGATGGAAGCGGAAGCGGATTTATTTCAAGTCGAAAAACGCATCCGCGGCCGTGTTAAAAAACAAATGGAGAAAAGCCAGCGGGAATACTATTTAAATGAGCAAATGAAAGCGATTCAGCGAGAGCTTGGAGAATTGGGTGATGAACCTAATGAGGCTGAAGAGCTGGAACGAAAAATCAGTAATGCGGGCATGCCAAAAGAGGCTGAGGCAAAAACCCGAGCGGAGCTCAACAAATTAAAAATGATGTCTCCTATGTCAGCGGAAGCGTCTGTGGTGCGCTCTTACATTGACTGGATGGTGAATGTCCCATGGACCAAGCGCAGTAAAGTTCGTCACGACCTGGCTATGGCCGAACAAATTCTTGAGGCGGATCACTACGGCCTGGAAGAGGTAAAAGAGCGGATTTTGGAATATCTGGCCGTCCAAAAACGCGTTAAAAAAATCAAAGGTCCCGTGCTCTGTTTGGTTGGCCCTCCTGGTGTAGGTAAAACATCGCTCGGCGAATCAATTGCGCGAGCAACTAATCGTAAATTTGTTCGCATGGCTCTCGGCGGGGTTAGAGACGAGGCTGAAATACGTGGGCACCGCCGCACCTATATCGGCTCGTTACCCGGCAAATTAATACAAAAAATGTCGAAAGTGGGCGTAAAGAATCCGCTGTTTTTATTGGATGAAGTCGACAAGATGGGCATGGACCACCGCGGTGATCCCGCCTCCGCACTTCTTGAGGTGCTAGATCCCGAACAAAACTCACATTTCAATGATCATTATCTAGAAGTTGATTATGACTTGTCCGATGTGATGTTTATTTGTACGTCTAACACTATGAATATTCCCGGTCCACTTTTGGATCGTATGGAAGTTATTCGCATTCCTGGGTATACGGAAGATGAAAAGGTCAATATTGCTTCGCGTTATTTAATTCCGAAGCAAATGAGAAATAATGGGCTTAAAGAAAATGAATTACAAATTACTGAAGCTGCTATCCGCGATATAGTTCGTTATTACACTAGAGAAGCCGGTGTTCGCGGTCTTGATCGAGAAGTCGCGAAAATTTGCCGAAAAGTGGTGACGCAGAACGTTAAGGCAAATGGTCATTCTCGACAGATCATAGAGCCAAACTTACTGGAAGATTATCTGGGTGTCAGAAAGACGGATTTTGGTCGCGCCGAGGAAAAAAATCAGGTTGGCCAGGTCACCGGACTGGCTTGGACCCAGGTTGGGGGAGAATTGCTGACAATCGAAGCCTCAGCAGTGAAAGGTAAAGGGCGCTTGGTGAAAACCGGGTCGCTGGGTGATGTCATGCAGGAGTCAATACAGGCTGCGATCACGGTGGTTCGATCTCGGTCTCAAATACTTGGGATCGCGCCTGATTTCAGTGAAAAACATGATCTCCACATTCACGTGCCGGAAGGCGCAACCCCCAAAGATGGACCCAGCGCGGGAATAGCGATGTGTACAGCTCTTGTGTCGGTGTACTGCAATATTCCGGTGCGCGCAGATGTTGCGATGACAGGTGAGATCACATTGCGCGGTGAGGTGCTGAAAATCGGGGGGCTTAAGGAAAAGCTTTTGGCGGCGCATAGGGGGGGTATCAAAACGGTGATTATTCCCAAAGATAATGAAGCCGATTTGCGTGAGATTCCTAACAACATTAAAGCTGATTTGCAGATTAAGCCGGTGAAATGGATAGATGAGGTTTTTGGTATTGCGCTTCAGCAAATGCCAACTCCGTTCACGGACGAAGAGTATCGAGCGTTGGAAGCAAAGGCGTTCGACCATTCCAAGGATGAGAGCCGCATGAGTACGCACTAAGCCGTAGATGCAAAAATGCACAAAATCCACAGTGATAATGAGTAACGGGGCGCCTTGGCGCCCAGCTTTCGTTAAAGTTCATTAAAATCTGACGGCGTCCTTGACCGCCAAAACGGCAGTTGGTATAAATCGCAGTCCGTCGAACATTGCCAGAATACCTGGGCCGTCGATCGAGTGAGTGCCTTCGACAGCGAGTGTCCTTGGTGTTTTTGATAATTATCATTTTCGAATAATAAGAGGGGTTGAACGTGAATAAATCTGAGTTGATCGATGCCATCGCCGCTTCAGCGGATATTTCGAAAGCAGCGGCTGGCCGAGCCTTGGACGCGGTGACTGAATCTATAACTCAGGCACTCAAAAACAATGACCAGGTCGCCCTGGTTGGGTTTGGAACATTTGTGGTCAAAGAGCGTGCTGCTCGTACTGGCCGCAACCCACAGACTGGAGACCCGATTGAAATATCTGCGGCTAAAATTCCCTCATTCAAAGCTGGCAAGGCTTTGAAAGATGCGGTAAACGCTTAATTGGCGGGATTGAGTAAATACTCTGCCTTAAGAATCGGAAAAATATCTTAATCATAAAAAAGGCGCAGAGAATGCGCCTTTTTTATATTGCTATACATCCCTGAGGTGCATGATGCTGCAAAGCGTGCGTGACAATTTAAAAGGAACAGTTGCGGTATTTGTTCTTGCCATTTTCATCATCCCTCTGATTTTATTCGGAGTAGAACAGTTGTTTGTCGGCTCGGTAGGCGGGTCCGATATAGCGACAGTGAATGGTGAAGGAGTGTCGCGAACCGACTTTATGAGGGAGCTCACCATAGAGAAACAGCGGTTGCAGCAGCAGTTTGAATTGCCCCCAAACAGTCCTCAATTGGAAGATAGCGCTTTAAGCGGTCCGGTATTGCAGCGCATGGTTCAGCGCGAAGCTTTGTACCAGGCTGCGGTTGATGGTGGTATGGGAGCTTCCAGGGCAGAGGTTTGGAAGCAGATTGCAGCGATCGAAGCTTTCCAAGTAGACGGCAAATTTAATAACGATCTTTTTAAAGAGCGTATTTCCTATTTGTACACGCCCGCCACGTTCCTGCGTGCATCCGAGAAAGATTTCGTGCTTGGACACATGAATTCAGGCGTGTCCGACACCACTTTTGTCACGCAGCAGGAAATCGAATTGCTTGCCGCAATTACGCAGCAAAAACGTACATTTGCGACCATTGACGTACCGCGAGCGGATACAGCGGAAACCCCGGTAGCTGATGCGGATTTGGAGCAGTATTACGAAGCTAATGCCGCTCAATTTGTTGAACCGGAAAAAGCCAAAGTGAGCTACCTTGAGCTGAGTCTTGATGCTCTCGCTGAATCTGTAAATGTTAGCGATGACGAAGTTCACACGATTTATCAGGATGAAGTGTCAACATTCAAAGCTGACCCGCGATTTACTGTTGCGCACATTCTTATCGAAGATAAAGCGTCTGCGGCAGATGATGTGAAAGCAGTTGAAGCAAAGCTCGCAAGTGGCACCGACTTTGCCGAAGTTGCCAAACAGCATTCTGCAGATTTGGGGTCGAAAGATTCCGGTGGCAATCTCGGCGTGATGATTGAGGAAGCTTATCCGAAAGAATTCGTGGCCGAAGTTAAAAAGCTGGAAGTTGGTCAAGTTTCCGCACCTGTTAAAACTGAAGCGGGATTCCACTTTATTAAGTTGGTCGATAAATCAAATGTCGAACCGCCGAGTTTCGAGGAGCGCAAAGACTCGATTGCTCGACAATTGGCCAGGGATATTGCGCAAGAAGATTACCTGAAAAAAGTTGCTGTATTGGATGAAAAAACCTTCGGCGCGGACTCCCTCCAATATGCCGCTGATGCTTTGGGTCTCGAAGTCAAAACCACTGATTGGTTTACCCGCAGCGGTGGTGCGGACTTGATGAGCAATCAACAATTGGTTGAAGAAGCCTTTGGCGACGAGGTTTTGGCACAGAAACACAACAGCAAAGTGATAGAGACAGGAGCCGGCAAAGCGTATGTATTGCGTCTAGCTGAGCATCAACCTTCCAGGCCAATCCCCTTTGCCGATGTCAAAGAGCAGATTCGCGAGCAGCTGACTGAGAAGCGTATAGCCGAGGAAACTGCGCGTCGGGCACAAGATGTCCTCGAGCAAATTGCCGGTGGTAAGTCTGCAGAAGAAGTGGCAAAAGCGCTGGGACTGGAGTACAAGCTACACGAACGAGCCGCTCGTACGTCGTTTGAAGTGGGTGGGGCGGTGCTGCAAAAAGTCTTCTCACTGCCGCGTCCCGCTGGCGATCAACCGATATTGGACTCTGTAGCCCTGCCGACAGGAGGAGCTGTAGTAGTTCGCTTGACCGCAGTGGAAGATGGCTCTATCGCAGATCTTGCTGATGCGCAAAAAAGTGGTTTGCAGAATCAATTGCGTTTTCAGGTCGCGCAGAACGAGTTAAATTCTTTTGAAACTGGCGTTATTGAGAAAGCTAAGATCAATATGTCGAAGTAAAAGATGTTAAGAAGCCGCGTAAAGCGGCTTTTTCTCTATTCGGGGTGGCGAAATCTATTGAGAACTAAATCGAGATGATTTCAGTCTCGAAATTCCAGAGTAGAGACGCCAGCGAACGCTGATCGTAGTGACTTTTGGCGGTGACGTAAAACTTATTGAGTCCTTTTTGAATTGCAGAAGCTGCGTGGAGCACCGGGGTGGTCCCCTGTGTCGAAAGTAGATATTCCACCCGTTTTGCAATTGCCGGCCCTGAATCCACCCAGAATTTGACTTGCGGAAAGCTCGCGGCAAATTCGCTTTTAAGTAATGGAAAATGGGTGCAGGCGAGGACGACTGTATCCATTTTCGGAGCCTTGGCAAAAAGCGGCATAAGTTCTTGCTGCACCGCTCCTGGCTCGAGAAAAACATTCTGCAGTTTTTGTTCGGCCAACTGAACAAGTTGAGAGCTACCGTGAAGCACCACTGTGCGGCTTGGCGCAAACTCCTGTATCAGCTCATGAGTATATTTCCGATTAACCGTCCCCTCCGTCGCCAATACCCCGATAACGCCTGTTGCCGACAATGCGGCTGCCGGTTTTATAGCAGGCACCACGCCAACCACTGGCGTATGAGTTTGCTGTCGAATTGCGTTCAGAGCGACTGTGCTGGCGGTATTGCAAGCGACTACAATCACCGATGGTTGTAACGACTTACCCAACTTGTCTACAAGGGAAGTTACCCGCGATATGATTTGCTCTTCAGACTTAATGCCATAAGGAAAGGCAGCCAGGTCCGCAAGATAATCTATGTGCAGATAGGGACAAAGCATACGAATTTCCCGGGTCACGCTCAATCCGCCGATTCCTGAATCGAGAATAAGCACTGAAGGGCTAGGCATAAGCTGGATATATAATGAAGAATTTATGCGGCCTTAAGATAGCATATTTTTATGCAAGATTTGGTGTATGAAATGCTCGACGTCCACGCAGTTCCGATATGGCTTCTCCTGGTATGGACACTGTTTACTGCTGTTTTATTGGGGGCATTGCTGCTGATGCTCGTGCGTCAGAAAGATCGATTAGTTGCGAAAGATTTGGAATATAAGACGCGCTTTGCCGAACAACAGTCGGGAGCGGAATTATCTCGCTCGCGCGTTGAAGTATTAGAGCGGGAGCGATTGGCACTATCTGTAGAGCTGAATCAAATACGCGAACAAAAGTTTCATTTGCAGACGGAGCTCTCCACCGCTCGAGCGCTTTTTGAGCAGAAAGAATCGAGCCTCAAGAGGGAAATCGACACACTCAAAGAAACCAAGGAGAGCATGAGCCGAGATTTTG
The DNA here is from genome assembly GCA_023416875.1 of Pseudomonadota bacterium. Classification (GTDB taxonomy): domain Bacteria; phylum Pseudomonadota; class Gammaproteobacteria; order Pseudomonadales; family Cellvibrionaceae; genus UBA5868. The sequence goes on along the minus strand of JAEZGT010000316.1, from coordinate 7,460 downwards.
AAAATCTCGCCAACCGCCTTTTTGATGTCAAGCAAGAGCAATTTTCCCGAGCTTCACAACAGCAGTTGCTGCAAATCATGTCGCCTTTTCGCGATCAGCTAAAAGATTTTCGCGCGAAGGTTGAAGAAGTGCAGGCGCAAGATGCGGCGCGACATCATCAAATGCTGGCGCAGATAGTCGAGCTGCAGAAGCAGTCTCAGCAAATCGGCACGGATGCAGTGAATCTAGCCAATGCATTAAAAGGCAACAATAAAGTGATGGGAAATTGGGGGGAAATGATCCTCGCCAATATCCTCGAGCAAATGGGCTTTTTGCGCGGTAGAGATTTTGATTTGCAAGTCTCGGAAGTCACAGCAGATGGCAAACGTTTGCAGCCAGACGTGGTGGTATATCTACCGGACGAAAAAGATTTGATTATCGACGCTAAAGTGTCGCTTCTTGCCTATGAACGCTTCAATGCCACTAGTGACGAGCAGCAAAAAGTTCAAGCATTGAAAGATCTGATTGATTCGATGCGCTCGCACTTACGCGGACTGTCCGCGAAAAATTATGCCGACTCGGTCGGCAGGAAGCGCTTGGATTTTGTCTGTATGTTCGTTCCTGTAGAGGCTGCTTTTGTCAGCGCGGTTCAGCGTGCTCCAGAGTTGTTGCAGGAAGCCTATGACAAACGAATTCTGCTGGTAAGCCCCGCCAGCTTGTTTGCGATTTTGCGCACTGTTGAGGCTTTATGGCAGCGTGATCGTCAGGACAAAAATGTTGAGCAAATTGTTCTCAGTGCTGGCAAACTCCACGACCAGTTTGTCCGCTTTTTGGAGTCCATGCAGGAAGTTGGTGCGGGTATTGAACGCGCGAGTCGTGGCTTTCAGACGGCGATGAGCAGGCTGGAATCCGGCAAAGGTAATCTGATTAAACGCAGTGATGATCTGCGTCGTTTAGGCGCCAAAACCAATAAAGCGATCCCGGAGGATATGGCGGGAAGGGCGCTTGTAAGTCATGACCGTATGGAGGGCCAAACCGATGAGTGAGATGTTGTTGTATGTCGGCGGGTTTATCATTTTATGTTTGTTGTCTGTCGCTATCTACCTCCACTGGAGGCTTTATCAGGTAAACAAACAGGTTAAACTGCGTCAGGAGGAGGCGGAGAGACAATATCAGCTGGCACGGCAAAAGCTGAATCAGAGCATGCAGATTATTTGTCGAGCTTTATTGGATGAACAGGTGGAGTGCGCGGAGGCGAGTTTGCGTATTTCGGCCTTGATGGATCAGCTATCCGTAAATGGCCCTGTGCGAGAGGAATTTATCGCATTCGATAAGCTGGCACAGGCAATTTCGCATATTCCAATTCTTGATGCGTGGAAACAGCTGTCCCGTGAGCAGAGAAAGGAATTTGAGTCGCAAATCGAACAGCAGGAAAAAATATTAGGAGATTTTGTGCGTGACGCCGCGCAAAGAATGATTGGGCGCACGCTTTAATCGAATTTAATCGCGAGGGGTTTGCTGTAAATTTGCGCACTGTGGTGCCGTCAGCCTGCTCCTGGTTTTAGCGGGAATAAATCAGAGTCGCCGCAACAACACACCGCATTCGCGATGTTCGGTATAGGGAAACTGATCGAACAAGGCCATGCACTCCACGCGGTGGGTTTTGAGCAGCAACCGTAGATTGTCTTTGAGCGTCTGCGGATTGCAGGAAATATATATAATATTGTCGAATTGGCTCACGAAATGATTGGTGGTCTCATCCATACCGCTGCGCGGCGGATCCACAAATACTGTGGAAAACTGATAATCCTGTAGGGCGACGTTTTTTAAACGTTCGTAACTGCGCACCTGATTAAACGCACCGGCGATATCTTCTGCAGCCATCCGAACAAAGGTGATGTTGTTGACCTGGTTCAATTCGCAATTATGCAATGCGGATTGGATGCTGGATTTGGCGACTTCGGTGGCTAACACTTTATTGAAATTGCGCGAGAGCGGCAGCGTAAAATTACCGTTGCCGCAATAAAGTTCCAGCAGATCACCACCGAGGCCGCGACTGTTTTGCTCGGCCCATTCCAGCATGTCCCGACAGACATAACCGTTCGGTTGAGTAAAAGAGCCTTCCAGCTGCTGATAGCGATAAGGCCTGCCGGCGATATTGAAGCATTCGTAAATAAAATCTCGCGATAAAACCCGTTTTTGTCCTCGGCTGCGGCCGATGATATCGGTCTGCAGCTGCTGCGCAGCGATTTCCGCTTGAGTCTGCCACTCATCATCCAGCGTTTTGTGATAAATCAACGTTACCAGAGACTCACCGATGGTGCTGGTGAGAAATTCGATTTGGAAAAGTTTGTGACGCAGGATTTGATTGTTGTTCAAATAATCGCGCAGGCGCGGCATCAACGCTTGGATGGTTGATGAACCGGTGGCAAAAGCGTCCACGGTATAGGCGCTGCGGCTGCCCGGTTCGAACATGGCGTAACTGACACCATCATCGGAATGCCAGGCTTTGAACTCCGCCCGCATGCGATATGCCTGTGGCGGGGAGGGAAACACCTCAATTTCCGTGATGCGGAATTCTTCAAATTCGGCCAGCGTTTGAGTGTATTTGGCCTGGAGCTGTTGCTGATAATCGTCGTTGGAAAATGTCATGAAGATACAGTCGGTGATGTCCGCACAATACGGCAGTTTATTCGTTGACGGGTTTTTTGCTGAGTTTGCGTTGCAAGGTTCTGCGGTGCATTTTTAATTGCCGCGCGGTTGCGGAAATATTGCCGTTGTTGTCCGCCAATGCCTGTTGAATATGTTCCCACTCCACCCGGCGTAGCGGCAAAACATGATCAACGCTGCACACATCATTGGTGAGCACATTGTCTTCGCAAAAAGCATTTAGGATCTGCTCTATGGTGGCGGGTTTGGCGAGATAGTTCACCGCACCCAGTTTGATCGCCTGCACGGCGGTAGCGATGCTGGCATAGCCGGTCAGTACCACTACTTTTAATTCCGGTTTTTGCCGCAGAAGGTCTTCGAGCAACTCCAGGGAGGAGCCATCGTCCAATTTCAGATCCAGTAGCGCCCAGTCGTAGGCCACAGCGTCGCAGCCCGCTTTGATGGCGGCTATGTTGGCGAAATGATTGACCTGGTAGCCACGACGGGTAAGCGCCCGCACGGTGACAGATGCCAGTACCGCATCGTCTTCGACGTACAGAATTCGCTCCGGCTGTCGGCTCATAAGTGGTTGCAAAGTATTAATCCGGTCAGGTTTCCGCTAAAGGCAGCGTGACGATAATGCGTGTCTGCAGGTTTGGTGCGGCGGCAGTATCCCCATCGAAGGCGCCGATTGCAACCGTACCGCCCAATCGCTCGATGGTGCTGTTGGCGAGGAATACGCCTATGCCCAGGCCAGTTTCCTTGGACGAATGCTGCGGCTTGCCCCAGCGGTTCAGTACCCGCTGCGACATACCGGGGCCGTCATCGGTAATGGTGATCAGTAATAAAGCCTCGCTATCCGCAAACTCCACTTTCACAAGATCTCGTGCAGCCTCCACGGCGTTGTCGATCAAATTGATCAGCGCGTGGCGCAGCAGCAGACTGTGCGGTACTTGCCGTGCCGAGCAAGAGTCGGTGCATGTGATCTGCGGCGGTCGCAAAGGGTGGACAATGGCGTAGTGTTCGCTTAGCGCTTCCGCCAGGTGCGTAACCAGTTCGAGTTGCGGCGGGTCGCGTTCCTGGTCGGCCAGCAGCGAGAGTTTTTTCATGGTGTCTTTACAGCGGCTGATCTGAGTTAGCATCAAATCCATGTCCTGACGTTTTTCAGCGGTGTCTGCATTGTGGTGCATTTCACCCAGCAGCACCGTAAGGGTCGATAGCGGTGTGCCGAGCGCATGCACCGTGGAGGCGGCGAGGGTGCCTATGCCGATCAACTGTTCGTTCTGCAGGGTTTCTTCCCGCGCGCGAATTAATTGCGCCTGATGGCTGCGCAAAGACGCTGCGAGTTTGGAAATGAAATAGCAGGTCACCAAAGAACTGCCGCAGAAATTGATCCACATGCCGAGCAAGTGAAACTGGTAGTCGTCTGACATATGGGCGAAATGGTTTTTGATATCCAGATAGAGAAACAGCGTATAAACACATACACCTGTAAGGCTGAATAACCAAGCGCTTCGCGCTCGCAGTACAGTGGACGCGATCGCAATCAACACCAGAAAATAATAAATAAATGGATTTTCTGAGCGGCCGGATGCATATACCACCAGTGTCAGCCAAATACCATCGATCACCAATTCTCGCATTACGTCCCGCGATGTAGTTTTCCCGGTTTTGCGCAGTAATAACCCCAACGACCAAGCAATGCCGCAGCTGATCGCCACTAAAGCCATGGGATAATTCACCGGCCATTCGGAGAGGGTGTCCAGCAGCCACAAAAACCCGACGAGAGCACCGAGCACCAGTAGGCGCAGTTGCAGAAGTTTGCGCAGAATAATCGCACTGTCGCCGGAAAGCGCGTTATCGACGAGAGAAAGACGTGTTAAGTCGCCGGAATTTCGCGGGGAATGTGTTGCAGCCCTTGAACCAGCGTTGGGAAATTCATCACCTGATCCGGAATCTGCAGAAACCTTGCCCGAGCCAGAGTCTTGAGTGGTTGTGCTTGCCATTCGCATAGATAAATCCGGATTTGATGTTTGCGGCAGAGCTCCACCAACTTATTGAGCGCCGCAAGTCCGCCTGCGTCAAGCAACTGTACATCTTCCAGTGCCAGTACCAGCCCGCGCTGCTGCGTTGCGGCCAGCGCCAACTCACCAAATACCCGGTCGGCGGCGGCGAAAAACAATGGGCCGGTGATTTTGAAGACTTTCCAGCCCGCAGGCAAATCATGCGCTATGCGTTGCGGATCCTCGGAAATGTCATCCAGCCGCGTCATGCCAGCGATTTCTTTCATAAACAGCACCGCCGCCAGCAGTATGCCCGCGGTAATCGCGATCACCATATCAAAAAATACCGTGAGCAGCAGACAGGTGGTCAGCACCACAACGTCGCCGCGCGGCGCGGCACGGACGAAATGCAGGGATTTCGGCAGTTCGCTCATGTTCCAGGCCACCACCAGCAGCAGCGCTGCCATGCCCGCCATCGGCAGGAAAGAAAGCAATGGTGCCAATAGCAGTAAGCCCAGTAATACCACCAGACCGTGGACAATGCCGGATACCGGCGTCTGTCCACCCGCTTTAAGATTGGCCACGGACCGCGCTATGGCTGCAGTGGCAGTAATGCCACCGAAAAACGGCACCACCAGATTGCCCAGTCCTTGGCCAAGCAGTTCGCTATTCGCGCTGTGGCGCCTGCCGGTCATGCTGTCGAGCACGACTGCGCAGAGGAGGGATTCAATCGCCCCGAGTATGGCGATGGCGAAGGCGCTGGGGAGCAGTTCAACGATCAGCGGCCAGCTGATTTTCAAGGTAGTGCCGTCACCGCCCGGATATTGCCACGGTAGAGAAAAGAAGGGCGGGTAGGGGGGTATACCCGCATGCACGCCGCCGTCACTGGCGCTATAGGAAAAACGTGTCGCTATGGTATCCACCTCTACGCCGCCCTGTTGCAGAAGCCACGCAACAAGACTCGCAATAATCACAGCCGGCAAGTGCGGTGGTATAGGCGTACGCAATCGCGGCCACAGCAGCATTACCTCCAAAGTAATACCGGCGATAAGGAGCGCGGGCCAAGTCGCTTGCGGAAGGTGCTGGGCCAATACCCAGACTTTTTCGGTGAAGTGTTCCGGCATGTGTTCGATGGCTAGGCCGCACAAATCTTTGATCTGCAAAGTCGCGATCACTACACCGATACCGCCGGTAAATCCCAGGGTTACGGCCTCTGGCACATATTCAATCAGCCGCCCTAAGCGGGCATACGCCATCGCCAACAAAATCACTCCGGCCATCAGTGTCGCCAACATCAATCCGCCCAGGCCGTGGCGCATGACCACTGGCTGAAGAATCACGACGAAAGCGGCGGTGGGGCCGGAAATGCTCAGGCGGCTGCCGCCGCAGAGGGCAATAACAACTCCCGCGATGATCGCAGTGTACAAGCCGTGTTGCGGCGGTACGCCGCTGGCGATCGCCAAGGCCATCGCCAGCGGTATTGCAATAATCCCAACCGTAACACCTGCCAAGAGATCCCGGCTGAGTGTTTGTTTTGAATAGCCTTCAGCAAGGCATTCGCGTAACGCGTGAGCGATGCGCAGGGAAAACAAATGGGAGCGGTGCGGCATAGTGGAAAAGAATTTCCATATGAAGAGTCGGTGTATTAAGTGTAGCGAAGTGCTTGCGGGCGCACCTAGAGCCGGATCAAATGAATGTTAGGAATAAAAGAAGGCAAGTTTGATGGCGGAAGCGGGTTGGGCACGGTGAGGTGCCCGAAGGGCTGAAATATTAGAGCGAACACGCCAATTGGCGAACGTAATCCACTTGTACAGGGTGGACAAAGGCTTTGGGACGCAGCGCCTTGATTTGCGACATGGCTTCATAACTGGCCAAACCGCGTTCCACCAGCAAGCGCGCCGCGACTACCCCGGTACGGCCGGAGCCGCCTTTGCAATGAATCACCAATGATTCATGGCAGTCGAGAAACTGGTGCAAACGTGTGCGTACTTTGTCCCAGCACTCTTCAAATTCCTCCTCTGGCACCCCTTCATCTTCAATAGGCAAGTGAAACCACTGCATGCCCAGACGGAGGCACATACGGTCGATGTTGCGAGCGCCGTTGCGGATCATTTCCTCCCGCGTCATCAACGTGATGACCGCTTTGGCACCGGCGTTGGCCAATTCGCCGAGAGAGGTTTCGAGGTCGCCTGTTACAGTGCCGGGGCAGGGTGTCAACAGAAGCTGGGCGCGGGTCCCGTCGACGGGTAACGCGAAATAAGGATGTGACATGGAGGTTCCTGGTGTTTTCCGTGGGTCCATAGGTTCAACCTGGGGTCGCGAATATACGCCATTCCAACTGATCAGAAAAGCGGCAACCTACCGCATACATCTGACAAAACCATGACAAGGCTGGTACCAGCGGCTATCTTGTGCACTCTTCGCATAAGCCTGCACCTTTCGCTCATAAGGTCATCTAACATGAACAGAATTTGGCTCCATCGACTTTTCTTCTGTGCGCTGATATTCCTTTCCGCTTGTTCCTCCCAGGCGCCCGCCGGCACTGAAGAAGCGGCAACTAAGCGCGTGGTAATTGCGCCGAACCATCCGCAGATTCGCTACACCGGCCGCGTCGCCGTAAGCGCCGAGGCTGCCCTGTATGACTGGGCCAATGTGCAAATTGAATTCAAAGTAAAAGCGCCGCAGATCGAGCTGTTATTTCAGGACGGCAAAAACGATTACAACCTGTTTATCGATGGCAATTGGCAACGGGTTATTGTCACCACGCAAGAGCAGCAAACATATCCGGTTGAGCTGGGTGCAGACGTACATCGAATAACCGTCACCAAA
>JAEZGT010000313.1 GCA_023416875.1 Pseudomonadota bacterium | reverse complement strand
CGAGCGTGGACTCGTTTTTATTGGCCCCACTCCGGAGCAGATGATCGCCTTCGGGTTGAAGCATGAAGCGCGCGCACTCGCGCAACAAAGTGGTGTGCCTCTGTTGCCGGGAACGGGGTTGCTCAGCTCTCTCGACCATGCTGTTGTGCAAGCAGTGGAGATTGGTTATCCGGTGATGCTGAAAAGCACTGCCGGTGGCGGCGGTATCGGCATGCAGATTTGTCACGATGAACAGCAGTTGCGCGGTTCCTGGCAGAGCATTAAACGCCTCAGTGCCAACAATTTCGCCAATGAAGGTGTTTTTCTCGAAAAATACATAGAGTTTGCCCGCCATATCGAAGTGCAGGTTTTTGGCGATGGTCAGGGCGATGTTCTGGTATTGGGGGATCGTGATTGTTCCACTCAGCGTCGTCACCAAAAAGTTATCGAGGAAGCTCCTGCGCCGAATATTCCCACAGATGTTCGCCAACATTTGCATCAATGCGCGGCGGTCTTGGTCGCTTCCGTGCAGTATCGCGGCGCGGGCACGGTGGAATTTATTTACGATCAGAAACAGCAGCGCTTTTATTTTCTTGAAGTCAACACTCGACTGCAGGTGGAGCACGGCGTCACAGAGCTGATTTACGACGTGGACTTGGTAGAGTGGATGGTGCGCTTGGCGGCGGGTGCCATGCCTTCTTTTGCGCCAATAAAATCCTCGCTGCAGCCGCGAGGCCACGCGATACAGGCACGTATTTATGCAGAAAATCCTGCACGGGATTTTCAACCCTCCGCCGGTACGCTAAACATGGTGCGCTGGCCAGAAGCCGATGGAAAAAATCTGCGCATCGATCATTGGGTGGAATCAGGGTCAGTGATTTCGCCGTTTTACGATCCCATGCTGGGCAAAGTTATGGCGTGGGCGGAAACTCGGGGAATCGCCATAAATCGTCTCGCCGATGCGCTGCAAAAAACAGTGCTCGATGGCATAGTCACCAATCGCGATTACGTATGGCATATATTGCAAACGGATGTTCTGCGTGCAGGGGAAATTCACACACGCTATCTGAACTCCTTTCAATATCACCCGCAGAGTTGCGATGTGCTGGCGCCGGGCACCATGACCACCATTCAGGATTATCCGGGACGTCGCGGCTATTGGGATGTCGGCGTGCCGCCGTCAGGTCCATTTGACGATGTGGCATTTCGCCTCGGCAACCGTTTATTGGGCAATCCGGTAAATGCCGCCGGTTTGGAAATGACCTTTAATGGCCCAACCTTGAAATTCAATTGTCGCCAGCAACTGGTTTTGACCGGCGCGCTTATGGAGGCGAGTCTGGATGGCGAGCCGGTGCCTTTTTACGAAACCTTTATGGTGGAGTCCGGCCAAACTTTGAAGTTTGGCAAAATCACCGGCGCTGGCGCGCGCACTTATTGCCTCTTTAAAGGCGGTATCGCATGCGAAAATTATTTAGGCTCCAAAGCGACTTTTACCCTCGGCCAATTTGGTGGTGTTACCGGTGCGGCATTGCGCACGGGTGATGTGTTGAATTTTGCGGAAAAAATCGAAAACGTTGCGCCCGCGAAATTACCGCAAGCTCTGCGTCCGCAACACGCGCAGCAGTGGCGATTGCGGGTAATCTACGGTCCTCACGGCGCGCCGGATTTTTTCACGCCCGACGATATTCAAACATTTTTCGCCAGCGAATGGCGTGTGCACTATAACTCCAGCCGCACAGGTATCCGGTTGATCGGCCCAAAACCCAATTGGGCGCGTTCGGATGGCGGTGAGGCCGGTATGCATCCGTCGAATATTCACGACAATGCCTACGCCGTGGGCAGCGTGGATTTCACCGGTGACATGCCGGTAATCCTCGGTCCGGATGGACCTTCGTTAGGCGGCTTTGTGTGCCCGGCGACCGTGATAGCGGCTGATCTCTGGCAATTGGGCCAATTGCGCGCAGGTGACACTGTGCGTTTTGTACCGGTTTCTATTGATGACGCCGTGTTGCTACAACAGCATCAACGCGATGCTATCGCCGCGCTGGAGTCCTTGGAGCGGGAAGTCCCGCAGGCGGAAATTACTTCACCCATTCTGAAAACAGTACCGGTCAGTGAAAATGATGTGCAGGTGGTTTATCGCCCGTCCGGCGAACAGCATCTACTAATTGAATATGGCCCGCTGCAATTGGATCTCGCGTTACGTTTTCGCGTGCACGCACTTATGTTGCGGCTGCAGGAGCTGCGTGAATCTGACACCCTGCTGCGCGAGTCGCTGATCGACCTCACGCCGGGAATACGCTCGCTGCAGGTGCATTACGATCCATTGCGTTTGCCGCTGGCAACGCTGATGGATTATCTGGCCAAGGCAGAGCGTGAGCTGCGCAATATCGACACTTTGCAAGTTCCCTCTCGCATAGTGCATCTGCCTCTCAGTTGGGACGACGAGGCCTGTCGTCTCGCCGTACAAAAATATATGCAGTCGGTGCGCAAAGACGCACCCTGGTGCCCGAGCAATATCGAATTTATCCGTCGCATTAATGGCCTTGATTCCATTGAGGATGTGAAAAAAATTGTGTTTGACGCAAGCTACGTGGTGATGGGGTTGGGCGATGTCTATCTAGGCGCGCCGGTTGCCACGCCGCTCGATCCGCGCCATCGCCTGGTGACCACCAAATACAATCCGGCGCGCACTTGGACAGCGGAAAATTCCGTCGGCATCGGCGGCTCCTATATGTGTATTTACGGTATGGAGGGGCCGGGCGGTTATCAATTTGTCGGCCGCACGCTGCAGATGTGGAACCGCTATCGCCAAACCCGCGAATTCAGCCAGCCCTGGTTGTTACGCTTTTTTGATCAGATTCGCTTTTACGAGGTGTCAGCGGAAGAACTGCAGCGAATTCGCCGGGAATTTCCCCGCGGCCGCTATCCGCTAAAAATTGAAGAAACGCATTTTTGTTTGGGTGATTACCAAGATTTTCTCGCTCGCGAACAACCGTCCATCGAATCCTTCGTGGCCAAGCGCAATCGTGCTTTTGACATGGAATTGCAGCGCTGGGTGGAATCCGGGCAAATGCATTTCGACAGCAGCGATAGTTCATCCGATGCGGGAGATGCCGGTGAAGCAGACGCGGAATCGCTCAAAATCGAAAGCCCAGTGGCCGGTAATATCTGGCAGGTTATGGTGAAACCGGGCGATAAAATTGCCACAGGTGATGTGGTTTGTATTCTTGAGTCGATGAAAATGGAAATCGAAATTAATGCAGCGGAATCAGGTGTCGTGAAAAAAGTTCTGCGTCAACAGGGACAAGCGGTGGCGGCGGGACAGGCGATTGTGGTTCTGGAGTGAATCATGGCTGTCCGCGCGCGGACAGCAAAGAATCAAAAGCCGCTGCGGTTGTAATGGTGTTGCAAATAATTTGGTGAATGTGTAGTGCGATCCATATGCGGATGAATGATGCCGCTGTTGGGTGTGACCGAACTCAAAACCAAGGTAATCGCGGCTTGCACCAAAACGATGAAGAGTAACTCTTTGCGACGAAACATGGCCTACTCCTGAATGGTCCCGAAAAAAATCCAGCAATACGCGGTGCAGGCTGTTGGACTTGAGTAGTGCCGGAAGACGCCAGAGCAAAAAGAATTGCGCTGTAGCTGACGGTTGTGCGTCTTCCGGCCTGTTCTCAAACAGATTCTGCCCCGCATATTGCTGGCAAACCGATTGATTATGAGAGTGCCCGCACCCGAACCTCCTGTTTGATGCGGACTGAAAACCGACAAGCAGTTTCCGGGGCTCCGCCGGACGAATCGCCCTGACAGATACCACGCCTCCTTGCGCGGTCGACAACATTTTTATTTTTAAAGTCGCAGCCGGCTTTTATTCCGCCAGTTGCACTATTGCCTGCTGATGTCCTGGCAGCACATCCAGCTTATCAATGACTCTGGTTACACCCTGCGTATTTTTTACGATCCAATACGTCAGTACTTTTTCCGCTTCCGAGTTGACCACGCCGCTCAGCGTTACCACCCGATTGCGGGTTTCCACATCTATTTCCATGCCACTGGTGACACGGTTTGCCAATAATTGCGAGCGCACTTTATTGGTGATGGTCACGTTGGATAGTCGGTGCTGACTGCCATTTTCCCAATCGGTCTCTTTGCTGGTGTCGCCATTCAGATCGGCGTTTACCACCAATTTATTGATGACCTGATTAATGCCTTTGACGCTCAGCGCCAGCTGTTCCGCCAAGGACTTACCCACCTCGGAATCCACGTAACCTTTTAAAATCGCACAATCGTTTTGGATTTCGATTCGCACATCTTTTACGTTTAAGTGCGAATGGAAAAGAAAAGCCCCTTCAATCACCCCTTTCTGCCATTGCCGCAAGTCGTCGGCCTTGGCTTCTTGCCCGATAAAATTCTGCGCCGCCAACACCATAAAAAATGTCATACCAAGAACGCGGAATTTGCTGTTTTTCATCGGATGCCGGGGTTGAGTTCCAAAACAATTACGTTAAAACTTGCCGCTCTCGGCGGCTGGGGCATCAGTGGCGGTTAAGCCCCGCCGCGACACCCTTAATCAGTGATCGGCGGTATAGCTGATTTTGTGCCATCTTTGAAAACCTATTAAAAATCAATGGCTTGAATAAATTTTTGATTGTGGCGAGCACTTGAAAGGTCTCGGTTTGTTGGCAAATTGCGACATCGCTTTATCGATTAAAGTTAAATTTCTTTAAAAACAAAATCTTAGCTTGTTGCAATTTGGCAACAGCCATTTGAGATACGTGAAATGCTGGGACTGTTAAATCGTTTAACTCTCACTCGCCAGTGGATTTTGGCGACATTGCTAGCGGTGCTGCCGCTTGTCATCGCGGTTTTGTACGCGGCGCATTATCTGGTTTTGCAGGCGCAAACCCAGAGGGAAATGGTTGTTTCCATTGGCCGTATGAATGAGTTGGATTCGACGATCATCTCCCAGGTCAGCAGCATCGAGCGTTCCGCGCGCCAGTATCTGTTGCTGCGCAATCCACGTTTCCTTGATTTGTTCCATCAACACGTCGAATCGGTGCAAGCAGGTCTGCGCCGATTAGGTGAAGAGCTACCTGCAGGGGAATCCGTTGCCAGTTTGCAGCAGGTGATGGAAACCCTGGTAGCAGAGTTGAGTCGGCCCGAACCGGAGCAGATTGTGCAAGAAGAAATTCTGGCCAATTTGCAGCAGGCCAACACCCTGGTCGGCAACTTGAGTTTGGAAGTCGATGAGCGGGTGCAGCCGATGCTGGATGAACGCGACCGTGAGTTCGAGCAAGTGATGGGGCATCTCAAACTGATCGGCAATTTCACTCTCCCGGGGACCTTGCTGTTGCTGGTGTTGTCCTCTGTAGCCGTCACCCGGCCGGTGCGGCGTTTGGCGAATGCCATTCTTCGGTTGGGGCACGGCCATTGGCAGGAACCAATCCAGATTAGCGGTCCGGCGGATCTGCGCTCTCTTGGTGCCAGTCTGGAGTGGATGCGCAACAGCCTGGATGCGACGGAGAAACAAAAGCAGGCTTTTTCCCGTCACGTCACCCACGAATTGAAGACGCCTTTGGCGGCCATAGTCGAGGCGGGGGCTCTGTTGCGGGATGAAGTGCCGGGGCCGGCAAACCAGGCGCAGAAAAAGGTGTTGAATATCCTTATGAGCAGCGCGGATCACCTCCATGAGTTGATTCAACAGCTGCTTAATTACAACGCGGTGGCGCACGGCATGCTGGAAGCCGACGCCGAGGTGGACCTGGCAGCCTTGTCCAACCGCATCCGCACCAAGCTGATGGATTCGCGGCCTTCCAGTCGCTGTCAGTGGTCTATTGCAGGCTCTCCGGCGACGGTACGCAGCGATCCGCAGGCATTGGACATGATCCTCAGTAATTTATTATCCAATGCACACGATTTCACGCCTGAATCCGGTAGAGTGGCGGTCACCTGGGGGCAGGACGACGAGACATGGTGGCTGTGTGTTACCGATACCGGCCCGGGGATGACAGAAGAAGAACGCGAGAATATTTTCAAACCTTTTTTTCAGGGCAAGGCCAGACGTCGGGGACCACTTCAAGGTACCGGGCTGGGGTTAGCAATTGTGCGGGAGTGCGTTGCGCACTTGCGCGGCAAAATAGAAGTGGAATCGAGTCCAAAAGGCAGCGCCTTTACCGTGCGATTCCCACTTCGCAGAGAGAATAACCGATGAAATATTGGATTGTAGTGACAGCCTTACTGGCGGGTGGCTGTTCAACATCATTTTTAACGTTTGATCCGCCGCACGCGCTCAAAAAGGTAGAAGTTAGGGAAGGAGTCCTACAGCCGCAGCGCAGCGTCAACCAGCTCCTGCTGGAACGCTTGGCGGTTTGCAATACGGCCCCGGAGGAGCAGGACGCGGCCTTGAATAAGCTGCTGACCGCTAATCAGGAGCGGCCTGCGAATGGCGTGGATGAGAACAAGCTCGACGCGTTGATGCTGGCCTCCTGTCGTCCCGCTCGCACCCCCGGGGTGCTGAATCAGCTGCTGGCCGACCTCACTGCCGAGGGTACTTGGCCGGAGGAATATGCGGCCTTTTTCGATCTGATGATCGCCGGCCAGCGCGCCTACGCGTCCGTGGAAAAAGTCTATGTGGACCTTGAAAAGGCATACGGCGACCTGAAACATGAGCACGAAAAAACGATCCAGGGTTTGAGCGAAATTGAAGCCCAGATCGAAATGCAGACGGTCAAATCCATACCCTGAGTTCGATCGGAGCCCAATTTGGAAAGAGGGTGTTATGAATAAAGCGAGTGTGCTTTTGGTGGATGACGACGCAGGCATGTTGCAGCTGCTGGCCATGCGTTTGGGCGCGATGAACTATGCCACCCGCTGCGCGGGCAGTGGTGCGGAGGCGCTGAGCCTGATCCAACAAGAGCTGCCGGATGTGGTGATCACCGATCTGCGTATGGATGAGATGAATGGTTTGGCCCTGTTTGAGCGCATTCATATTGACTGGCCGAGCCTGCCGGTGATCATCCTGACTGCCCATGGTTCTATTCGCGAGGCGGTGGAGGCAACGCAAAAAGGCGTATTCTCCTTCCTCACCAAGCCCGTCGACAAAGAAGAGCTGATCACCACCCTCAATCAAGCGGTAAGCAATCAGCACGAAACCCCGCGCGACAAACAGTCCTGGGCGCAGAATTTCAATACCTGCAGCGCCAAAATGTACCAACTGCTCGAGCAGGCCCATCTGCTCGCGGCGAGCGACGTTAACGTGTTAATTAGCGGCGAAAGCGGTACCGGTAAAGAGGTGCTCGCCCGCACCCTGCATCAACAGAGTCGGCGGGCCGACAAACCTTTTATCGCCATCAATTGCAGTGCGATACCCAGTGAAATGCTCGAGTCCGAACTGTTCGGCCACGTCAAAGGTTCTTTCACCGGTGCCAGCCGGGATCACGAAGGGTTATTTGTGGCGGCGGAAGGCGGGGTGGTGTTTCTCGATGAAGTGGGTGATATGCCGCTGCCCTTGCAGGCCAAATTGCTCCGCGTGCTGCAGGAAAAAGTGGTGCGCCCGGTGGGCGGCACCAAGGACCGCCCCATCAATGTACGCATTCTCTCAGCCACCCACCGCAATTTGGTGGAAGCCACTCAGAACAACCAGTTCCGCGAAGACCTCTACTACCGCCTCAATGTGGTCAATCTCGCGTTGCCCAGCCTGCGCGAGCGCAAGGAAGATATTCCGCTGCTGGCCAAACATTTTCTGCGGGCGATCGCTGAGCGCACCGGCAGTCCCGCTAAAAGTCTTGCACCTCGGGCCTTAAGCGCATTGTTGGCCTATCACTGGCCCGGCAATATTCGCCAGCTGGAAAATGTGATTGAGCAGGTGGTGGCGCTGGCCCCGGGAATGGTGGTGCCGGAAACCCTGGTGGAAAATGCGCTGCCGCTCTCCAATCAACCTAAAACCAAAAATCTCACGGATGCGAAAAAAGAATTCGAGCGCAAATACGTTGAAGACCTGCTGCGCGCGACCCAGGGCAGTATTACGGAAGCGGCAACTCTCGCCGGTCGCAATCGTTCGGACTTCTACAAAATCGTGCAGCGTCACGGCGTGGACGTAGAGCGTTTCAAAGTCGGTGTCGCCAACGAATAAATTAATGGGATCTTTATGTCGCGCTCCAGCCGTGTTTGCCGGTATTTCGATTACGCAGTAAAAAACAGCGGTTTTGGAGCGTTTCTGGTGTTGTCGGGTGTAATGTTGGGAGCCATTTCCTCGCTGTACGCCACGGAAATTAAAAACGGCAGTGAATACACCATTTATTTCGCCATTGCCTGCTTTTTATTTTTGGTGATGTGGGCCATGCGGGATTGGCGCCTGGACGTAGAGCGCAAGCATCACGTGGATAAATTGGATCGCACGCAACAACAATTAATGGAAACCGTGCGCACCATGCCGCCGCAAAATATGCTCGGTGCCTACGGTAAAACCTATCGCTTTCTGTCGGAACACATCCATAACCTGCAGGAGTCCACAGAAGCGAATCCCCAGGTCATGCTCGCCAAAGTCGAGGAATCGATTCGCCTGTCGCTGAGCGCCCTCTGCTCCATTATCAGCGCTTTTGAAAATTATCCGAGTCACACGGTCTATTCGGCCAATATCATGATTTATCGCCGCAGCGGCGATCTACAAAGTCGGCCCGAAATAAAAGACGCTGTGCTGAATCGCCTGAGATTTACCGAGGTGCGCTCGTTGGATGGCCTTGCGGGTGTTCTGGATCTGGAACTCGACCTGTCGTTTTCCTCGCTCAACGACGATGAGGAAAGCACACATCCGGACTCGCGTCTGGAACCTCTCGCGCTGCCGATCCCAGAGTTGGATATCGCGCTACCCGGGCGTACCCGTTACATTCCCGGTGCGCCCACGGCATTCCGCGACGAACCTTGTCTGATCGCTGATAGTCGCGATATGGCCCGGATCGTCGAAGAGAACTGCGATGTCTCTCCCAGTGTCATACGCGCGGTGGAAACGTATTTTCACGAGCAGGTCGCCAAAGGTTTGAACAGTTGGCTTTCCGTCCGTATCAATGACCGTATACCGGAGCGGGGAATTCTGAATATCCACTGCAACCGGCCCGACATCTTGGTGGACGAGATACAGGTGTATACTTACGTCAATTTGATCATTCCATTCAAAGAGATGATCGATCAGCTGTTGCAGCGCCGGCAGGCGCTGGCAGCACAAATCGTCGGAGGTTGATATATGAGTAAATCCAATACTGCAGCAGGCAAAATCGGCCACTCCCCCGACTATATTCGCAGTGTCAAAACCATCAATCGCATGTTGCGGGAGATGCGTACGGGGCAATGGGTGGAGGCGCCCAATGAGCCTGTGCCGGTCAAGATCCTGGGCAAACCGGCGCCCATTCCCAGCAATCCCAAAGCGAAATAGCCCTCCTGCAGAGATTTCCAAAGGCCCCTAAATGGGGCCTTTCATTTATGTGCCCACGATGCGTGCCTAGTCCGCCACCGTGCTCTTCTGTGGGGCGACCTTTTGTATAGCTTCTCGTGGCTTTTCCTTTTATCTAATTGAAATAAAACAAGGTTTTTATTTTCGAACGATTGGCGTGACCCTTGCTGAGCCTGCCTTCGCCGCCAAAATTCAAAAAGGGGAGAGCCCTCATGAATATGTCTTTGCGCGAAGCAGAGCAATGGTTTGCCTGCATACGCTCCCACGACTGTACTCCGGACCAACGTGCGGAGTTCCTGGAATGGCTTTATGAAGACTTCCGCAATGGTGAAGCCTTCGCGGTGGTGGAGCGGCAACACGGTCGCCTCCGCCCCGACTTTTCCTGGCAGCGGGCGGTGAAATACGAGTACGGCTGATTTAGACGAGGAGATCTCCGCTGCGTTTGATGGATGCAGCAGTCTCGACGATACTGCTTAATCAGTATTCGAGGGAGCGTCCATGGCCACTCTGATCCCCGCCATCAATTCCTGTCTGTCGCGCATGACCCCTGGCGAGCGCCGTTTTGCTCAGCGCCTGGAGCAATTGCTCGAAAACGACTACCTGTGTTGGTACGACGTGCCCGTCGGACCGAAAGGTTTGCATCCGGATTTCATCATCCTGCACCCGCGTCGCGGCATCCTGATTCTGGAGGTGAAAGACTGGAAGCTGGACACCATCCAGCAGATGGATAAAACCACCGCCACTCTGCTCACCGCCAATGGGCTTAAGCGCGAAGCCAATCCCCTGGAGCAGGCCCGGCAATATTGCCATGCGGTGGTGAAGTGCCTGGAGCGGGATTCGCAGCTGGTGTATCCGCCAGACCACGCCTTTAAAGGCAAATTGATCATGCCCTTTGGTCACGGTGTCGTGCTGACCAACATCACGCGCGAGCAATTCGATCGCACCGATCTAGGCGATGTCATTCCGGCCAGTCGTGTGATCTGCAAAGACGAAATGATGGAGTCTACCGACCCCGAAGCTTTTCAGACACGGTTGTGGAACATGTTTACCGTGCAATTCCGCCGCGCCATATCCCTGCCACAAATCGATCGTGTGCGCTGGCACCTGTTTCCGGAGGTGCGTATTGTGCAGCGTTCATTGTTCGACACTGAATCCGATACGGGAGCGACGCAACTGCTGCCGGACCTGATCAAGGTCATGGATCTGCAACAGGAACAATTGGCGCGCAGCCTGGGTGACGGTCATCGTGTTATCCACGGCGTTGCCGGCGCGGGCAAAACACTGATTCTGGTTTATCGATGCCTGCATCTGGCACGACTTATGTCGCGACCGATTCTTGTGCTGTGTTACAACCGTGCAC
>JAEZGT010000174.1 GCA_023416875.1 Pseudomonadota bacterium | reverse complement strand
AAATATGAGCACACCCCTAATAACCGAAGAAGGCCTCGCCAAACTCAAAGCTGAGCTGGATTACCTGTGGCGAACCGAACGGCCCGAAGTGACCAAAAAAGTGACCTGGGCAGCCAGCCTCGGGGATCGAAGCGAGAATGCTGACTATCAATACAACAAAAAAAGACTGCGCGAAATAGACCGCAGGGTGCGCTATCTGCGCAAAAGAATCGATTCATTAAAAGTAGTGCCCTATGCCAAAGAGCAAGAGGGAACAGTCTATTTTGGCAGCTGGGTCAAAATCGAAAATGAAGAAGGTGAAACCAAAGAATTTCGCATCGTTGGCTACGATGAAATTTTTGGTGAGAAAAACTACATTTCCGTCGACTCACCTATGGCCAGGGCGTTATTGCGTAAACAAGTGGGTGACGAAGCCGTTGTCAAAACGGAAGCGGGTGAATTCTATTGGGAAATCATTTCGATAAATTACCAGAAACAATCTTCAGCGGTTGAATAAACGCTGGAACCAGAGTTCTGTGGATAGGATTGGGGGATCTTTAGAGCGGGCAAACAATGTTTGCCCGGCAAATTAACAATCGATAAGAAAAGTGAACATCCCTGTTCAATAACATTCCAGTTAGCAGTAGCGCATTAAATACATCGACTAATACAGAGTTTCTACAGTTTGATCGCTGTAGCGCACAGTGCCTGATGTGATTTCGCCGTACAAAATGTTGTCGAGATACAAACCGCCAGAAAGCTGCTTCTTGCCATTCCCACCGGTTGTTTCACTCATACGCGCACTTACATTGTCTTGGTTGGTAATCGTCAGCGTACCTTTAGGCTCACCGTCCTCCACAGCCAAGCTCGCGCGGAATTGTTTGCCTGGGTAGCGGATGGTCAATGACGTATCCGCTGCATCCAAGCCAGTTCGGCTCGCACTAAAGTTGACGACAACCGCACTAGGAATACCCGTTAATTTTGCGGTGAAGAACAAACTGCCGTTAGCTTTAACGTACTGCTGCTCGGTTTCCGCCACTATCGTATTAGTGCCATTCACCCAAGTTTCCGTCAAGCTCATGCCTTTGGCATCACCAGACAAAGACAGGGCAAACTGGGCAGCCTCACCAGCAGAATTATGGATATTACCGCTAAAAGAAAAGGCAAGATCATCAAGAGCAAGCTCAGTTGTATCGCCACTGCGCTCAGCTGTTGACTGGAGTTCAACATTATTAACAGTGGCTTCCAAACGTCCGCTCAGCACGACTGGAAGATCAACATCTTGTTGCTTGAGTTCTGCCTGCAACAGCAAATGCAAAGTGCTTAATACGTGGGTTTCAGCCAAATCTGCTTGCTCCCCCTCATAATCCACTTCAACAGAACCGTTGGTAATGCTCAGTTTCAAATCAGCTGTTTCGGCGCTGCCGGATACGGTGTATTGACCCACTGCCAAATCGTCCGCCGCACCGTCTTGTAATTCCAACGCATTAGTCGCGCTTAAGCTGACATCAACCGACGCATTATCCACTTGTACGGCATCGTCAATGGTAAAGGAAACACTGTCATCCGCCGCCGTAATGGCAACGGTAATTCCAGTATCACTGGCATAAGATGTTAAAGCGTTGTTAGCTTGATAAGCGCGATTCGCATCGTCCAACGCGGTGGCGGCTAATGCTAACGCTTCAATCAGGGCAGCCGCATCTGCGCTAGATGCCATTTCCGCACCTTCAATTTGCAAAGCAAAATCATCCGCGATAGCTCCGATGGTGCCATCTTCGATGGTCTGCTCTCCAAATGAAAACACTAAATTACGCAAATCCCCAACCATTGCTTTCACTTTTTCTAGCGCGCTTAAGTTTGAGGATTGACTTGCAGTACCTTGAGAATAAACATCGGGTTCTTCAAGCTCTAACAACTGCCCTTCTGTTCTCAAGTTTTGAGTAGTGGATGTTAAATCTACACCGCTCGAGTCAGGCAGCAAGCTTGCGACGCGATTCAAAGCATCAGCAGCGCGATTGATAATTTCGCTCATGCTGGTTTCGCTATCATCGGAAGTATTGGCAGCCACACCTTTTTCAACGTAGCTATCAATAAAATCTCTGAGTGCGCCACCCAATGGCGTAGATTCCGGCTTATCGTCTTGAATGGCCGACAAGAGACCTGCGTTTAATGCGTTGTAACGAGCGGTCTGCGAATCCAGCAGCAAATCACGGGCGCTCGGCGCAGAAGGCTTGGTTAAATCGAGAACGGGAAGCCTCGTGATATCTGACGAGATGCCAAAACGATTGGCCACTTGAGAATTACTTTCTGCAATGTGCCGCCGAATATCCTCTAAACTAGTGCTCTCGCTTGTTTGCAACTTGGATAGCGCTAAAGAAGCCGCAATATCCGTAAATGCACTGATGTTAACGTTTTGATCGTCTTCAACTGAAGGCACAATTGCACTTAGCTGAAAATTATGATCAACCGGCGTCGGCTCACCAAAATCTGCGTCACCACAACCTTGTGGCAAGTCGCAAATCATGCTTGAACCTTCGGTTGGCGAAACTTTAATAACAATTGGCGACCCAACGTGTCTTCTGGGAATATCCAAACTGTAGCCACCGTCAAGACCTGTCGAGCCTAAGGCAATAGGATCCCCTTCGCTAACACCATCACCATTTAGAAGATGTGCCGTGGCCGAAAAATTTTGCAAAACACCCTTAGCTGCCTTTCCCTGAATGGTTACGGTTGATTCAGGCGGTGGTGTTCCTGTTGAAGAAGAATGTTTTTTTTTGCTATCACATCCACATCCCTGGATACCCACTGCAACTGCAGCTGCCCCTATCATCAAAAAGCGTCGCATTTTACTCATGTATATTCCTACTTATTACTGAACGCGCACGGCCAGCGCAAATTTATGGCAATTCGAGACACAACAAAACATTCTCGACCCATAGAAGAGGATAGAAGGAACTTATGTGGCCGCAAGTCAACCGTAAATAAAAATAAGCCGTCAAAAAAATGACAAGGACAATCTGATTAACTCGGCACCTTTAAACCAGCCAATAATTCGAAATGGAAAACACAAGGAATAACGGATTATTTCGAAACACGAAAATAAGAGGGAAAAATCAGGGGAAAAATTGTAGCGCCGATTTGTCTAAAGGCAACTGGTTAAGACGACTGAGTGATGGGCTGAATTGAGGGGAGAAACAAAAGAGGCTCAAGCTCGTTGGCGCTCACTACCAAAACCTACTCAGGACATAAACAGGCCGCGCTCAAGATAATTTTTCAATGTGATACCAAAGGTTTTGTCTTTCCACACCTGTTTAATCAGGTAATCTTTGCTGAGCTCGCCTTTTTCAACCAGAGACAAATCGACCATGACTTCCTTGGGCAAAGGTTGTTTATTACGATCGCGCAGCATCACGATGCGCGGCAAATGGCGAAAACGAGGATTGGCTTCAATCACCATGCCCACTTCGCCGGAGTAAAGCTCGACAATACTTCCCGCCGGATACAGACCAACAGTCTGGAGAAACTGTAGCGCCAGTTGTTCATCAAAATGCTGGCCACGCTCTTTGTAAATGATTTTGATCGCTTCCGTTGAGGTGCGCGCCGACTGATAACAGCGGTCTGCGGTCATTGCATCATAAGCATCTACAATGGCGATGATTTTGGAATAACGGGAAATGCTGTTGCCCGCTAATTGGCGTGGATAGCCTTTGCCATCGATGCGTTCGTGGTGGCTCAGCGCCACGTCTATAGCACCGGTATAAATGCCGGAAGAACTCAGCAACAAATTCCGCCCGTGTACCGTGTGGGCCATCATGATGCGCATTTCTTTGGGTGTGAGCGTATCCGGCTTATCGAGAATTTCCGGCGGAATTTTCATTTTGCCCACGTCGTGCAACAGGCCGCACATGCCGAGATTCTGCAGCTCCTGCTCCCCCATGCCCAATTGACGGCCAAAGGCGATGGCGAGAATGCACACATTGAGGCAGTGCTCAGCGGTGTATTCATTTTCATCGCGCATTTTCGACATCCACATCAACGCATCCGGATGACGGATCACGGAGTGGACACATTCATTGACGGTGTGGTGTGCCTGATCGGTATTGATGGCGCCGCCCAGACGGATATCGTCGAGCAGGGTTTTGGTCAGGCTACGGGCTTGGCGGAAGGTTCCGATCACCCGGCGGTGTTCATCTTCCAGTGGAACTTCGGGTTGGAATATATCGGGATTGACGCGGATATGGCGTGCAGTACCAACATTGGAACTGTGGGCGCTGGCTGCAGGTTTGACGCTCTTCTCGTCGTCGATATAAACGTGCTCGCAGTATTCGGCAATCACGTCGATATCGCCTTCTTCCTCAATGTGAAATCCCTGCAGCAAAAAAGGCGTCTCCAACCAATCGCGATCCAATCGGCTGACGAACATACCGACACGTAATTCGCTAACGTGTACTTTTTTGGTATTAGACGACATTGAGCCTCAATTTCACTTCCCAGGCACCTGAAAGCAGCTGGGGCTGGCGGTCCGTAAACGCTGATGTACGCGCGCCCTTGCGGACATTTTTTGAGCAGTATAAACAGGGGCCAAGTTTTTTTTCCATCACTTCCTGACGAGACGGAGACTTGCGCCACAGTGCCTCTAAGGCGCGCACAATCAGGCGCTCACCACACGAGCGATCGCATCGCAGACATAATCCAGATTGGTCGAATTGAATCCGGAAATACTCGCGCGCGACGAATTTAGCATATAAATCGAATAATCTCCGCGCAGCTGTAACACTTCCGCTTCACTGAGTCCCAAAAACGAGAACATGCCCTTCTGACGCTGTACGAAATCAAACCGATTAGAGCCTAGGCGCGTCCGCATGGCCGCGCTGAAGGTTTCGCGCAGGCCGTTGATGCGGCCGCGCATCTCCGCTACTTCGGTCTCCCAAAGGGAACGCAGTTGCGTGTCAGTGAGTACTTCCGCCACCAGCGCCGCACCGTGGTCGGGCGGCATGGAATAAATGCCGCGCACAATGGATTGCATATGGCTTAATGCTGCAGTCGCGGAGCCGGAATTAGCTGCCAACAGCCCCACCAGTCCGACCCGCTCGCGGTACACACCAAAATTCTTTGAACAGGAGGCCGCCACCATCACCTCCGGCAGATGTTCAACCAGATAGCGCAAACCATAGGCATCGCCGTCGATATCATCGGCGAAGCCTTGATAGGCCATATCGACGAACGGGGTGAAACCAACTTCCAGCGCGAGCGCCGCCACCTGCCGCCACTGCTCCGGCAACAGATCCGCACCCGTCGGGTTATGGCAACAGCCGTGTAGCAACACCAGATCGCCTGCCTTTACATCGGCGAGGGCCGCCATCATGGCTGCAAAATCGACTGCCGACGCCGCCGCATCAAAATAGGGATATTGGCGAATGCTAAGGCCGGCATTGCCCAACAGCGGAATATGGTTGCCCCAGGTGGGGTCGCTCACCCAGATGGTGGCAGAGGGGTTGACCACTTTCACCAGTTCGGCGGCGACCCGCAGAGCGCCGCAGCCACCGGGAGTCTGCACGGCGGCGAAACGTCTCTCGGCAAGGGCGGGCGATTGGCCCAGCAGCAGCGAACTCATGGCGGCGTTAAATGCGGGGTTTCCGGCGGGGCTGACGTAGGCTTTGGTCACTTGCTGGGAGAGCAGCCGGGTTTCCGCTGCCAACACTGAAGCGAGCACCGGGGTCTCACCGGCTTCATTTTTATAGACCCCAACACCGAGGTCGACCTTATGAGGATTGGTATCGTTGCGGAAC
>JAEZGT010000150.1 GCA_023416875.1 Pseudomonadota bacterium | reverse complement strand
GAGATCAAAGCTGAATTATTTATTGATGGCACCGAGCCGGCTTTGCGTCTTCGCCTGGAGCGCTCCCGCGCCTGGGCGACCCTCGCCCATGCTGTCACTCGCGAAGGTTTTATTCATTGGGATGAATCCAGCGATCAAGGAATTTTCTACACCCAGTTCATCGACGAAACCCAAAAACGCAACTGGTTTATCCGCTTGTTCACTTTTGAACCTGCTCATCTCACCAAAGAGACCTCTTACAAACTGAATGATGTGCTGAGCCATCTGGCGCCAAAAGAAGAAGCGCGGATCTTGTTCGGCAACATCTCTGGTGCGGCTTTCGCCGAACCCCTGGAGGACGCCTACGGTTATCTGGTGGTGCTGTACGCCGATGGCGATGACTACATAGTGAAAGTCCGTAATGTTCGCGGCGAACGGATTCCCCTGGCGGACAATAAAAGGATGCTGTCGATTATTCGCCGCAACCTGATCTGAGCCTGCGTGCTGCGGTTTGCGTCTCTGGGTAGCGGCAGCAGTGGCAATGCCACTGTCGTCAGCGACGGCCAAACGCATCTGCTCATCGACTGTGGCTTTAGCGCGCGGGAGGCGGATCGCCGTCTGCGGCGCCTCCACCTCGACCTGGGTCTGATCAGCGCCATAGTCGTAACCCATGAACACGGCGACCACATTCGCGGTGTTCCTATGGTAGCGCGCAAGTACGCGACTCCCGTCTACATGACGCCTGGAACCTATCACGCCCGTTCCCTCGGCGTTATGCCAGAGCTGCACCTGATCCGCGATTGCGCTGCCTTTAATGTTGGCAACATCACCGTCCAACCCGTACCCGTCCCCCACGATGCCCGCGAACCTGTGCAGTTTCTGTTTCATTGCGCAGGCCGGAAATTGGGAGTGTTGACGGATCTTGGCAGTTTTAATCACGCGGTGATCGAGGCCTACCAAAGTTGCCACGCCTTATTGGTTGAGGCCAATCATGACCGCCAGATGTTGGCGGGCGGCCCCTATCCACTCTCGCTTAAACGGAGGGTCGGTGGACCCTGGGGTCATCTCAGCAATGACCAAACGGCAGGGCTGCTTGAGCAGATTGATACCAGTTGTCTGCAACATTTAGTCGTAGGTCACATTTCCCGCAAAAATAATTCGCTGGCATTGGCCCAGGCTGCATTGGCCAGTCTCACCAAACCCTTATCCGCAGCCACCTTCGCCTGTCAGGACGAAGGCTTTGGCTGGCTCGAATTGACCTAAAGCTTGCCTGTCAAGCGCTTGACCGGAATGTTTTTCCACATTTGCTGCCGTCGCGTTTTGCGCGCGCTCTTTTTCTTTTCGTCTCTCGGTTGAAACTTCTTGATATTTATAACTTATTGAAAAATAAGGAATTTAAATCTTTGTCTAAATATGCGTCAATTCTGTGGAATCCTGTAAATACGCCGCTTTGCGGTTGTTACCAGGAGTTACTCCACAGAATTATCCACAGCATGTGTGGGTATCTGATGTTTGTGGATAAGTTTGTGGAAAGACAATTTAAAAGCTGGGAATTGGTGTTGGATGGTGCCAGGGCATTGTGAGCGCCTGCAGCATTAACTATTCAGTGCTATAACTTGAAGATAAAAATCAATGAAAGAGGAGAACCCCGTGGAAGAGCGTAGACGCTTTCAGCGTACGGCATCGGCTTTCAGGGTTGAGATTTCGCACCCTTCATTTGGCACCATCGTCGGTTTCACTATGGATATATCCGACGGCGGCGCGCAGGTTTCCATTGAAAACCATCCCACTCCACCCGTCGGCACTGTGGTTAATGTCGTCTTCAAGAAAAATGTCGGGCCGGTCAACGCGGACCCTGTGCCTATGAAGGTCATGCACAGTCACCGCAATATTGTCGGTTTGATGTTCGTTCCCAAATAATCGGTTCAGGCCCCGCAGTGCGCGGGCGACGTGATTTGCAGATCTTTTTGCGTCAGCGGTGCGAGGGTTTCGCATTGCAGATCGGGGTTGTCGTTGATTTTCAGTGTGCGCAATTGCATCAGTCTGGCGAGTACCTGGGCTTCCTGTAGTTGATTGTGGGAAACGTCCAGTTCCTGCAAGGCGGTGAAATGGTCGATGCCAGCCAGGGAGGTCAAACCCGTATAACGGCAAGTTAGCGACGTCAGTTGCTCGACCCGCGCGATCTTTTGATCGGCGATGGTTTGCTTGAGGCAATCCGCCAGCGCCTGATCCGGCACAGAGAAGTCACTGTAAAGTGGCGGCGGCGTGTAAATGGGTTGCTGATTAAGGGTGACCGCATAGCGTTCACAGCCGAACAGAGTGGCTCCAACGAAAAGGGCGACAATCAAATTGACAGGCGAGCGAAGGACGAAAGCGGATTCCATGGGCGTCTCCATGAATGCATGGCGTGTTGTGGGCGGCGTGGCATGGTAACAAGTTCAGGAGCGATTCATAAGCGCTCGCCTAAATTGTCATTGCAGTCCCGAGGCGGCCCGTTACAATACGGCCCACTTTCCACTGGCGCTGATCACTTCCGACATCGGCGACCAGATACAAATTAATGAATAAAGGAGACCTCCTATGCGTAAGTTGTCCGTGGCTTTGTTGGCGCTGATTTTGGCCGCTTGTACGACTCTAGACCCCTATTCGGGGGAAAAGAAAACCAGTAACGCGGCGAAAGGCGCTGGTGTAGGTGCTATTGCTGGAGCAGTGGTAGGCGCTGCTACAGCGAGCAAAAACGACCGTAAAAAAGGCGTACTTACTGGCGCAGTTGCCGGTGCAGCTGTGGGCGGTGGCGTCGGCGTATACATGGACAATCAGGAAAAAGCACTGCGCGATCGTTTGGTGGGCTCCGGCGTACAGGTTCGTCGTGACGGCGACAACATCCAGTTGATCATGCCTGGCAATATTACTTTCGCCACCAACCGAAGCGACATCCGCAGCGATTTTCATCCGGTATTGGACTCAGTGGCTGAAGTGCTTGCCGAGTTCAAAAAGACGCGCATCAAGGTTTCCGGTCACACCGATAATACTGGTGGCGCTGATCTGAACCAGCGTTTGAGTGAAGACCGCGCTGCGAGCGTGAAAAACTATCTGATCGGTCGCGGTGTGGCGTCCGGTCGCGTCAATTCCATCGGCTACTCATACCGTTACCCGATCGCGTCCAACTCTACTGCGTCTGGCCGCGAGGCAAACCGTCGCGTGGAACTGGAGCTTGAACCCATCGAGTAATTTTGGATCTTCCGAAAAACGGGCTTCGGCCCGTTTTTTTATGCCCGCCATTTGTGTTCTTCCTTCATCAACTCGATTCCTTGTGAGCTGAGTAACATTTTTCCTCCTGTTTTCTTGACCTATGGGTTGCAGGTGCTAAATTTTTAGCATGATGCTACAAATTTAGCATCTGCATGGTTTGGAGTTGAATGTATATGCCGCCTTCACTACAGCAATTGAGCCGCCGCGAGCGCCAGATTATGGATGTGCTTTACGAGCGCCAGCCCTGTTCGGCACAGGAGATTCAGGAGGGTTTGCCGGATCCGCCAAGTTATTCTGCAGTGCGCGCGCTCTTGGCCCGCCTGGTGGAAAAAGGATTTGTGCAATTTCGCCAGGAGGGTGCGCGCTATATGTATTTTCCGAGTGTCGCAGAAGAAAAAGCGCAGGAGTCAGCTTTAGGGCGTCTGTTGAAAACCTTTTTCAAGGGCTCGCCGGCGCGCGCGGTCAGCGCCTTGTTGGATATGGAGGCCGACGCCATGAGCGCCCGGGAAATTGAAGAAATTGAACGCAAAATTCAGCGTCTGAAATCGCGCAAAAATAATAATGACTGAATCTCAACGGTCTCTCTGAAGGAGATGCCCATGGCCATTGATGTCGTTAACCTTGTAGGGCTGACAATCGTCAAGCTGTGGTTTTTATTAGCCCTGACGGCATTTCTGTTATCGCGCAGTCGCAATACCTCCGCCGCTGTTCTGCATGCATTGCTTTTACTGGTGTTATTCAGTCTTGTCTGTGTGCCGTTTTTGGTTGACCGGGTTCCCGGAGTGCATCTGCATCTTTTGCCACCTGATTTTGCAGCAAATCTTTATTGGTCGTATCACAAGGATTCCGCCAGCCATGCGTTCACTCAGATCGGCTGCGGATATCTAATGTGCAGCGCTTTCATCTTGTTGCGGCGTTTGCTGCAGATTCGCCAGGTGTTCGGCTTGGTGAAAAACGCACGTGTGTTTTCCGTCGCTAGTCATGAAGGATTGCTCGCTCAACTCAGTTCCAGCTTGGCGATTAAACGCTGTATTCGGCTGCGTTATTCCGACCAGATTGCTACGCCTATCACGGTGGGACTTTTTAAACCGTGGATTCTGTTACCCCGGGAAAGTTTGTTGTGGGATGAGCATCGTCTGCGCCGCATTCTGTTGCATGAAATCGCGCATGTGGCGCGTTGTGATTGGTTTGCCAAACAGTTGGCTTATTGTGTGACAGCGATATTTTGGATACTGCCGCCGGCGTGGAAACTCTTAAAAAAACTGGAGTGGCTGGCGGAGCTCGCGTGTGATGATGTGGTTATCACTTTCGAAGGTCGGCGCTCTGACTATGCCGACGATCTTTTGGATATGACGGCAAGTCAGACCTTTGCCGGGGCAGTCGCATTAACGGAATCCCATACTCATTACGATCGCATCGCCGCCGTGTTGGACGGTACGCGCATTCGACAGACGAAACCTGCGAAATTTTGGCTGCATGCGCTGGTCTTCTTTCTTGTCCTGTTTTGCGTGTCAGGTTTGCAGCTGACGCAAAAGATTAAAACCAAAGACGTTGAATATATTCTGCAGCCGCTGGTGATTTCGGAAGCGGTGAGCGATGTGAAGGATGCCGTCGCCAATGGAGATGCAAATGTTTTTGATGGCGGCAAACGTGTTCATGACGTTCATCCAGAATTTCCCCGCACTGTTATTCAGCTGAATGAAGAAAAAGTTTTTACCCCTATTGCAGCACTCGACCCCGTTTTTGAAACACCGCTTGCAAAGGTGAGTCATGATCAGATTCAGCCGCTGGTAAAAACCATTCCAGAATATCCTCAAAGGGCGTTGCGGCGAGCGCGTGAAGGAGTGGTGGAACTTACTTTCAGCGTGCTTCCCAGTGGCGAAACCGCGCAAATAAAAATTGTTCGTGCTGAGCCGCGTGGAATTTTTGAAAAAGCAGCCGCAGATGCAGTGCGACAGTATCGCTATGCCCCGCGCGAGCAAACACTGCATGGCATGAGCGAAATTTTCGAATTCAGATTGATTGAGGATGCGAACTAAACCGATCGCTGCATACAACAAAAATTCGCAGCACAATCTGGAGAAAGTCCAATGAGCGTTTTATTTACTCATGAAAATCGGCAAGCTTTGGTGTTCCGCGAACTGGCGGTGCTGCGCGCGCTGGTGGTGGCGCCAGCCGCAGTGGTTGCCACTTTGGGGTTGTTGTGGGGGATGGAGCGGTTGATCCGCGCTGACGTGTTACCGCCGCCGGAGCAGGAAAGCTATCGCGTGCCCGATCCGGTGATGGTGGAGCCACCGCCGCTGCAAGTTCTCTATAACCGACCTGAGCCACCCAAGCGGGTGGAGCTCGAGCCCGAGCCGCCAAAATTGACGCTGGCTTTAACGCCGCCTGAGGTTGGAGTTATGCCGCCCCAGCCTCTGCCGCCACCGGCTGTGCGTCCCGGTCTAACCGGCGGTTTCAGTGATACACCCGTGGCCACCATGCTGGTTCAACCGACTTATCCCATCGCAGCGGCGAATCGCGGAATCGAAGGTTATGTTGATGTGCAATTTGATGTGACGGAGACGGGGGCAACCACCAATGTGCGTGTTCTGGCAGCGGAGCCACCCAGAGTTTTTGATAAAGAGACAATCAATGCAGTGAAACGCTGGAAATTCAGCCCGGTAATCAAGGACGGGCGACCCGTCCCATATTTCGCCATGGCGCAGCGTGTGTATTTTCAAATGGAAAAAAATTGAGAGGCGTGCGCGCTCAACGACAAGTTGCATCCTTCCGCGCCCGTAAGGGCGCTTTTTTTATTCCTGCAACGATTTTTATTCTTGCAACAAGGTTTCGTCAGTGTTGTCTACTTCGACGGTTTCGCCCTCGGTGGCTTCTTTAAAGCCTTCCGGTAGCGACATTTGCACCCGGCGTTTGCCCAGATCGACACCAGTGACACGCACTTTGACGATGTCATCCAGAGCAAAACGCTTATCGCCAATTTGTAATGTCATGCGTTTGGCGTCGAAGACTTTTTCCACTTTTTTGGGAATCTGCACAAAACCTTCAAAGCCGGTTTCCAACAATTTCACGCCGAAGCCCTGCTGGGTGACGATCCGAATAACACCCTCGCCTTCGAGGCCGATTTTGTTGGAGAGGTAATGACCGACAAGAATCTGTTCGAGCTGGCGACAGGCCTGGCGCCCTTGCTGCAGCGTTTCGCGCAGTTGATCCAACACTTTCTGCGGCATTTGCTGTGCTTGTTTACCTGCGAGAATTTGCATGATCGACCAGTGATTGCAGAGATCGACGTAGCGTCTTATGGGTGAAGTGATGGTGGCGTAATGTTTCACCCCCATGGACAGGTGTGGGTCTGTCTCAGTGCTCACTTCACTGTTCTGCATCATACGGCGCAGTGGCGCGAGCAGAGAGCGATGCTCGGGGGAGTTCTGCAGAAAATGGATAAATTCAACGTGTCCCTGCAATTCATTGATATTATCGGAGTTAAAGTTCTCACCCAAGTCTTCACGCAACACTGCTCGCACTTCACCGATACGTTCGGGGCGGAAGCCCAAATGAGTGGTGAATACGCCGGTTTTGTGCTGCGCGAGAAATTCACCTGCGCAGATATTCGCGCACAGCATGGCTTCTTCGATAAGGCGATGGGCATCATTGCGTTCGCGTTTTTGCACGCCTTCCAACTGCCCTTTTTTGTTGACCATCAAGTCGTAATCCGGCTGTTCTTCATAAACTAAGTGGTTCTTTTGCCGGTAGGCTTGGCGGGCAAGAGTGAGAGTATGGGCTTCCCGCAGGGATGCGGTTACCGCCTCGTCAGCGGAAACTTGAATATCGTCGCCGCGCAACAAAGCGCCGACATCTTGATAGGACAATTTCTCCCTGGATTGAATTTTGCCGAATTCGAATTTGTAATTTTCAATGCTGCCATCTGCATTGATATTTATGCACACCAGCAGAGCGGGACGATGAGTTCCGGGCAATAGGGAAAAAGCATCGTTGGCGAGATTTTCAGGCAGCATCGAAAGGGATTTGCCGGGCAGATAAACACTCTGGCCAAAGCTGCGCGCGCTTTTGGCAATCGGCGTGCCTGGAGCGACAAAATGGCCGGGATCCGCAATCGCGACCCATAATTCCCAACCGTCATGTTGGCGGCGGACAAAAATAGCGTCGTCCATATCGCGGGTTGAGGCTGAATCGATGGTAACAAAAGGTAATTCAGAAAAATCTTTGCGCGCTGCAATATCGATTTTTTTGCGAATTTCCTCTGCCTGCGCAGTTGCATCGCGAGACCAGATGCGGTGGATGCCGAATTGCGCAATGGTGATGTTGTGATGAATAAAATCGTCGTCATCGGCGCCGAGGCGGGCAACGATCTTGACGGACGCTTTACCGTCGTCGTACGGATGTTTATTCAGTTCGGCAAGGACCCAGTCGTTTTCCTGACATTTTTTTCGCAGCGGAGGTGGGATAAACAGCCAGCGTGCACTGTGCTCATCCGCCTGCACGAAATGATTGTTGCCTTTGATTTTGTAGCGGCCAACAAATTGGTCAGTGCCTACTGTTAAAAGCTTTTCCAGTTCCGCTTCAAGTTGGTCCTTATCATTTTTCACCACATTCACTTTAATGCGGTCACCCGGCAGTACGTGCTGCATGCGCTCGGGGTTGAGAAAAGCGGTGCGGCCATCATCGAGTTTCACAAAACCAAAACGCCCGTTTGCGCCGACTACAATGCCTTCCGCATAGTCCTTGCTGGCAAGGATTTCTTTTTTTAGCTGCGAAAGCTGGGCGATACTATTTTGGTCTAACATGGGAAACCCCGTGGCTGGCTGAGGCCGCGCATGATACCAGCTCGAACCCTGATCGATAAGCGTGGATACGTGCGGCAGCGGTGTTACGCGCCACATTAGATAATTTCCAGGAGTCGCCTCAATCCGGCCGAGAACAGGCATTTGAGATGGTTTCTAGAAAGAGCATTTTTGTCGGTGTGGCTAGACGAACGCCAGATAAGAGCATTGATTATGTCGACTATTCCTCATCCTCCTGAATCACTCCCACCTGGGCGATATCGCCATTACAAGGGGCGGGATTATGAAGTCTTTGGTGTTGCGCGCCACTCGGAAACAGAGGAGCCCCTGGTGGTGTACCGCTGCCTCTACGGCGACGGCAGCCTTTGGGTGCGACCGCTGCCGATGTTTCTTGAAGCGGTATCCATTGGAGGTGAATCCGTTGCTCGCTTTACCTACCTAGGGCCTGTCACCGAGGAGCAGGAAGGTGGCTGATGATGATGGCTATATGCGCATGGCCTTGGATCTGGCTGCGCAGGCGGCCGCTGCGGGTGAAGTGCCGGTGGGCGCAGTGTTGGTGCGCGATGGTGAAGTGCTAGGGCAGGGGTGGAATCGGCCGATAAGCACTTGTGACGCCACTGCCCATGCAGAAATAGTGGCGCTGCGCGAGGCGTCCCGCACCTGTGGCAATTATCGCCTGCCCGGCACGACCCTCTATGTCACTATCGAGCCCTGCACCATGTGTGTTGGCGCCATGGTTCACGCACGCATCGAGCGGGTGGTGTTCGGCGCGGCGGAGCCTAAAGCCGGTGCGCTGGTAAGCCAACTGAATCTTGCCGAGGCCAATCACTGGAACCACCGGCTGCAGGTTACTGGAAATGTTTGCGCCGCGGAGGCAGCGGAGATCATGCGGGCATTTTTTCAGATGCGTAGAGAGCAGGCCCGCGCGGGCAAGGTGGGTTCTGACTGAGTTACATGGATTTGGTGATGGAGCGGGAGGCAAACTGCTGATTGGCGATCGCCTCACTGATGACGAAATTGAAATCATCATCCTTGGGTTCGGGCCTGTTGTTCATAGCGAGGGCCGTCATCTGACCCCGCTCCAGATCGTTCCACGCCAGTATCGTGTAGAAATTGCGGATGTTCTGGACATAATCCACCGCTTCCTGGCCACGGGCGTAGCCATGTTTGGTGAATTTGTAATACTGGCGCTTCGAAAGCAGCGGCAGATAGTCTTTAACATCCGCCCACCGGTTAGGATTGGCGCCATGTTGTTGCGCCAATACGCGGGCGTCTTCCAAATGGCCATAACCGATGTTGTAGGCCGCCAATGCCAGCCAGATGCGTTCCTGGCCGGTGACGCTGGCGGGAATGCGGTCAAGGAGCTTGCGGAAATAGCGTGTGCCGCCGACGATGCTCTGGTCCGCGTTCAAGCGGTTTTTCACATCCATTTCCTTGGCGGTGGAGAGGGTTAGCATCATGAAGCCGCGCACGCCGGTTCGCGATGTGGCTTCTGGATCCCAGTGGGACTCCTGGTAACTCAGTGCCGCCATCAGCAGCCAGTCCAACTCGTGTTCTTCCGCGGCAGCTTTAATCTTGTCGCGCCATTGCGGCAGGCGCTCCTTCACCCGGCGGGCAAACACCAGGGCATTGTTGTAGTCGAGATCCCCGTGGCGACCGTAGAAGCGTTCACGCATATCCACCAGCGCGCCGCTTTGTTCCATGGTGAG
Organism: Pseudomonadota bacterium; assembly: GCA_023416875.1. Lineage (GTDB taxonomy): Bacteria > Pseudomonadota > Gammaproteobacteria > Pseudomonadales > Cellvibrionaceae > UBA5868. The sequence continues at coordinate 2,576 of JAEZGT010000150.1, read as the reverse complement.
CAAAAACTCATTGGCCGCGTCCAACAGAGTAGTGTCTTTGGATAATGGAAACGCCCAGGCGAGAGGCTCCGCCTCGCTGATAGCGAAGGCTACCTTCGCTTTAGGATAGACCGCGCTGTTGAGGTCGTAAGCGTTGGAATCCACCACGGCGTAATCAATTTTGCGGTTGTGGACCATCTCCAGAAGATCGAGCATTTCCACATCGTGGCGCTCCTCCCAGACCAGGTCGGGATGCTCCTTCTGCAGCTCGCGCAGTCGCTCGGCATGGGCGCTGCCGTTTACCACCAAAATATGTTTGCCGATCAGATCCTCGACCGAGGTGGGACGCGGAGTGCCAGCGTGATAGATCAGCTGTTGGGTCACCGACATATAAGGGTGACTGAATGCTACGGTGCGCTTTCGACGCTCGGTGACGGTCAATCCAGCGGCGGCAAAATGGCCTCTCTCTCCCACATTGTCGAGCAAGCGGTTCAAGTCTTCCTCTTCGACGATTTCCAGGTCAACACCCAAACGCTTCGCGAAGATCTTAGCGAGGTGGTATTCAAAGCCGGTAAAGCCGTCGGTCCCTTCGTAGTAGGTGGTGGGGCCGTTGCGGGAGATGATGGTGAGTTTGCCACTAGACTGGATTTGCTCGAGAGTTGTAGGCGTACGACTACTAACCAATGGCGCCGACAGCGCTGCCGCCAGGGTCAATAGTTTTATCTGTTGCGCAAACCTCCGCAGGCCACGCCATACGAGGTTCAGCATTTTGTGCCTACGCTGTTTCAGTTCCATTGACCTAGAAGCCCTCTTTCTTTCTATCGCGTCGCCGGTTCGTTTGGTCTTGTTGTATCCGGCGACACTAAAATGTGAATTTGAGCAAATTTTGCGCAATTTTATCTGAACGAAGCCGAGCTGCCTAGCTTGCGGACTGACGCATTTTCCTGTATTTGGCGCGAAATCAATATAAAAATCTGTGCGTTAGACAACGTTTGAATATAGAAACGAGTCGCTGAAATCCAGTCTTTTGGAATCCGAGCTGCTCCAAAGCCTCTTAATGTCCCTTACCCGCTGCCCATACCGGGCAATTGCAGTACAATGCCGACCCCGATTTGCTGCCCGTCTTTGAGAAACGCTCTGCTATGTTGATTTTGCCTGGTGCTGCCGCCTTATCCTCGTTCCGCCGCGACAAACTTCTGAACGCCCTCCGCGAGCGGCAGCCCGGCATTACTGATATAGCGGCGGAATATATCCATTTTGTTGATTTCGCGGACAATCTGGATGGTCACGAGACCGAACTTCTTGCCCAGTTGCTCACCTATGGTCCCAAATCCGACAAGGTCACCTTAAACGGCGGGCTTCTGCTTGCTGTGCCCCGTCCAGGCACCATTTCGCCCTGGTCTTCCAAAGCTACCGATATTGCTCATAACGCCGGCTTGCACAAAATCCGCCGTATTGAACGCGGTGTGGCGTACTACCTGCAGGGTCACTTCGATGCCAAGGCGGTATTGCCGCTGCTGCACGACAGGATGGTGGAAGTGATTTACGCCAGTCTGGACGAGGCGGCGGTGTTGTTTGAACAACATGAGCCGCGCCCGTTGCATGTGGTCGATATCGCCAGTGGCGGACGCATCGCTCTCGAGGTCGCAAACGCCGAACTGGGTCTCGCGCTCGCCGAGGACGAGATCGACTACCTGTTCGAGAATTTCCGCCAGTTGGGCCGCAATCCCACCGATGTCGAATTGATGATGTTCGCCCAGGCGAACTCCGAACACTGTCGCCACAAGATCTTCAATGCGAGCTGGACCCTGGATGGCCAGGACCAACCGCTGTCCCTGTTCAAGATGATCAAAAATACCTACGCCCAGGCGGGGGACAACGTGTTGTCTGCCTACGCGGACAACGCTTCTGTAATTCGCGGTACCGAGGCCGGGCGTTTTTATCCGCAACCCGACAGCGGCGAATACGCCTTCCACCAGGAGCCGATCCATATCCTGATGAAGGTGGAAACCCACAACCATCCCACCGCCATAGCGCCGTTCCCGGGCGCCGGCACCGGCGCCGGCGGCGAAATCCGCGATGAGGGTGCTGTAGGCAAAGGCTCCAAGCCGAAGGTGGGGCTCACCGGATTTACCGTGTCGAATCTGCGTATCCCCGGGTATGAACAGCCGTGGGAAGATCAATACGGCAAGCCGGATCGCATAGTGTCACCACTGGACATCATGATCGAAGGCCCGCTCGGCGGAGCCGCTTTCAACAACGAGTTTGGCCGTCCGAATATCTGTGGCTACTTCCGCACCTTTGAGCAGGATCACGACGGCCAGCGTCGCGGTTACCACAAGCCGATCATGCTCGCTGGTGGTTATGGCAACATCAAAGAAGAACATATCGAACAGCACCCATTTTCCCCCGGGCGAAGCTGGTTGTGCTCGGCGGTCCCGCCATGCTGATCGGTCTGGGTGGCGGCGCGGCCTCTTCCATGACCTCCGGCACCTCCACTGAATCTCTGGACTTCGCTTCCGTGCAGCGGCAGAACCCCGAAATGGAGCGGCGCTGCCAGGAAGTCTTCGACCGCTGTTGGCAGCTCGGCGCGGCCA
>JAEZGT010000088.1 GCA_023416875.1 Pseudomonadota bacterium | reverse complement strand
GAAAGGCGCAGCCGCCTGACGGGCTGGGTATACGCGCCATTCCGCACCGGTGATCTTGTTACCGGTGTTCTCGGCGCTGCCGATGCCAATATCAGTTTTTCCATCCACGATTCCGATGTCGTCAGCGAGGACACTCTGCTGCTGAGCGCAGAAAATGCAGAGGGTGTCGCGATCACCGAGGACGCGGAAGGCTATTTCCATACACGCATACCCATGACCATATTTGAGCGTACCTGGACGGTCAGTCTGCACGGGCCTAAAAAAGCCCTGCGCCATGGCCACGATGAGATGCAACCCCTGTATGTGCTGATCGCTGGAATCATCGTCGATGTACTGCTGTTTTACGTGATCATGTCGCTGCATTACATCAACCGGCATGCGCGGCGAACGCACCGGCAGCTACAGCGCGAGTTCGAGTTGAATCAGCGCAGGCTGGCGGAGAAAACGCATTTGGTGGAGGCGATGGAGCGTGAGGCGAACACTTTCTTTGAGCTCGCGCCCGCCGCATTTCTGATGGTGTCCCAGCGCGGCGTGATCGTGCGCGCCAACCGTTTCGCCCATCAATTGTTCGATTACGCGGTGGGTACGCTGGCGGGGCGTTCGGTGGACGATCTGCTCGCAGAGGATATGCAACAGCGCCATGTGGGATTGCTCGAGCAGTATTTTAATGATCCCAATGCCCTCGCCCAGGGGGAGGCGGGCTCGGCACTCACTGCAAAAAAACGAGACGGCAGCCGGTTTCCGGCGGCCATCAGCCTGGTGCCGGTGGAGCTGCGCGAAGAGACCTATGTGGTGGCTGTGGTGCTGGATCTGTCGCAGCAGAAACAAGTGGAGCAGACACTGGAGGATGCTCGGGAAAAAGCCGAAACCGCGAGTCGCGCCAAGAGCGAGTTCGTCGCCAATATGAGCCACGAGATCCGCACGCCACTCAACGCGGTTCTCGGCGCCGTGCAACTACTGGAGCGCACCCTCCACAGCGAGGACCAAGCGCGCTATATCCGCATGATTCGCAGCTCCGGCGAAGCGCTCCTCGGGGTGATCAGCGATATCCTCGACTTCTCCAAAATCGAAGCGGGTCGTATGGATCTCACGCCGGTGAGTTTTGATCTGGACGAAATGCTTGCCCGCGTCGCCGTGATGATGTCGGTAAACGCCGGGGAAAAGAACATCGAGCTGGTGATCCACGTAGAACCGGATGTCTGCCGCAACCTGGTGGGCGACCCGCTGCGGCTGCAGCAGGTAATGCTCAATCTTATGTCAAATGCCATCAAATTCACTCAGGAGGGGGAGGTGGTGCTGATGGTGGAGGCCAGTACGCCGGTACAAAATGGCAGCCAGACCCTGCGTTTCTCCGTACGTGACACGGGTATAGGCATGACGCTGCTGCAGCAGACTCGTATTTTTAAAGCGTTTTCCCAGGCGGATGCGTCCATAACCCGCCGCTTTGGCGGCACCGGCCTCGGCCTGACCATCAGCAACCGCATAGTGGAATTGATGGGCAGCCGTCTCCAGGTGGTGAGCGAACCCGGTCTGGGTTCGGAGTTTTCCTTTGAGCTTACGCTGCCAATTGCGGGCGGCGCCAAAGCCAAAAACACCGTGACGCAGGCGCTGCGCCATGTCCTGCTGGTGGACGACAACGAGGAGTCTCAGTTGGCCATCAAAGCGATTCTTGATCGCTGGGGCTGGTCGTCGAGCATCTACTGCAACAGCCATGAAGTTCTTGAAAACGAATCGGCAGAACCTCGGAAGGCGGACATTCTGCTGTTTTCCTGCAGCCAGCTGGAAGAAGGTATAGATCTACAAGAACAGCTGGCCAGATTTCCTCTCGCTCCGAATTGCCGTCGCATCTTATTCCTGCGCAATAGCCAGCGCGCATTGACGCTGGCGCAGGAAATCCAATCTCTGTTTGCCTCTGTGCTGATCAAGCCGATTTTGGAGGCAGCGCTCTCTAGCGCCATCACTCTCGCGGATCGCCAAGCCACCACGGGCGAAAGCGGGGCTGTGGGGCTGGGCTTGGCTACCCGAGGGCAGTTGGATGGTGTGCGACTCCTCCTGGTGGAGGATAACCCGTTTAATCAGATGGTGGCCGAGGGCATGTTGCATGACATGGGCGCCGAGGTGGTCACCGTGAATAACGGCAAGGAGGCATTGGCATTTCTCGCCGCCGATCCCACCGCCGCCGATGCGATTTTGATGGATATTCAGATGCCGGTGATGGATGGTCTCACCGCCACGCGCCACCTGCGTGCGCAGGGCTATAGCCGCCCGATCATTGCCATGACCGCAGGGGTGCTGGCGTCCGAGCGCGAAATGTATCTGCGCGAGGGGATGAACGACTTGGTGCCCAAACCGGTGGATGCCCAGCAACTCTGGCAAGCCATCACTCGGTCGCGCTCGGCCAATACGCCCCAGACGCAAAGCGAACCGGTGGAAAAAAGTGGCAAGGTCTTCGATTGGGAGCGCCTGGAAAAACTCACTCGCGGGCGGCAGGAGCGGGTGCGCAGTGTGGCCAATTCCCTGGCGGAGATCGAGCGCGCCAGTTTTGCGGATCTGGACCGGGGACTTGAATTGTTGCAGATCGGAGATATGGCGGAAGCCCGTCGCAAGTTTCACGCGATCAAAGGAGTGGTTGCTAATTACGGCGGTGAGTTGGTGGCGGAGACGATTCTGCATCTGGAGGCGGAATTGGATGCAGGCGCCCCGCTGGCCGCGCTACAACACCGCGTGGCGCAAGTGCGCGAACATCTCGCCGCCTATACGGAGCAGGCTCGCCAGTGGTCCCGTAGCCAGGAACAGCACCATGGTTAGTCGGCTGAGCCGTATGGCAATGTTTTTGACGATCGCGCTGACCAGTCACTGGTTGCAAGCGGCCAATGTCTACAAATACAAGGACGCCAAGGGCCAGTGGGTCATCACCGATAAGCCGCCCGCAGGCACTGTGGCGGAGGTGGAGACCAATCGCTTGGTCTATACCGAGCGCCACAGTCGTATCAGCGTCGTTAACCGTGGCAGCCAGCAGCGACCTGTGCTTTATGCCGTCAATCAGACGGCGGGACCGGCGCAGGTGTGGGTTGAATTCACTCGCCAGGAAAATCTGCGCTTCAGTCAGCCCGCGCCTTATGAATGGCTGGTGCCGGGGTTTACCGAGCAGTTCGTCCTGCAACTGGAACCAGCGGTGGCCAACCGCTCCTGGGTTTATGAGTGGACCTATCGTTTTGTGCCCGGAGCGCCGGTGCGCCTGGAGGATTTGGGGCGCCCGGAGCTGGGCTTGCCGTTCCGCGGCGGCCCTTTCCTGATCAGCCAAGGATTTATGGGTGAGGCCTCGCACAAGCAGCACCCCGAATCGCACTTTGCGGTGGACATTCCTATGCCGGACGGCACGGCCATAATCACCGCCAAAGCCGGTGTCGTCATGGAGGTGGAGCGCAATTTCAGCCGTTCAGGCTGGATCGAAGAATATGCAGACGAGGCCAATTACGTGCGGGTGTTGCATGAGGATGGCTCGATGGCGGTTTACGCCCATTTGGCGCCGGACCGGGTGGAGGTGGTTGTCGGACAAAATGTGCGGCGCGGTCAGTTGCTCGGTTATTCCGGCAGCACCGGCTTTTCCACTGGGCCGCATTTGCACTTCGTTTTGCAAGCCAATCAGGGACGCAAACTGGTATCGGTGCCATTCCAATTTCAGGGATTTGGCCGGACCCCGCTACCCGGTGATCAATTGCATCATCCGCAGTAGCGCGGTTGGCCGATGGCGGATATCAGTAAATAATCAGATGCCAGTGGCGGTCTGCACGTAGCCGAGGGCGAGGCTGAAATTCAGTGATTGCAGGGCGGCGCAGAATGCGGCGAAATCCTCTTCCGCCATACGCGCCTGCAGGTGGGAATGCAGCTCGTCGAACAGATCAAACGCATGCAGATCATTGCCGGCCAGGCAGTCACACAGCTCCAAGATGCGCTCTTCACAGACGCGGCTGCGCCGACCCGGTTGCTCGAATTGCGCCTGTTGCAGCTCCAGCCATTGGGAAGCGCATTTCAGAAAGTGCTGCAACTCCCGCTCTAGGCAGGCCATCAGCTGATCGATGAGCTTGGGCGCACCATCCCGATCCAGCAACAGTTCCAGCTCTCCCGCCAACTCACATACACGACGACCGCCGAGGTTGGCGACGCTCCCACTCAGGGTGTGGAGCATATGGGCCGCCTGATGACTCTGCTGGCGCCGTATAGCGGCGCGGGCTTCCCGGATGGGGGTGTCGCCTGCAGCGACCAGATCCCGCACAATCTGCAGAACCGCGCTAGCGCGGGACTCGCTTTTGGCGATATGGACTTCCAGTCGACTTGGCTCGAAGACGGTGTTGGCGGCGGTCAGGGGCAGGTGATTGCTTGGAGTCATGGCGGATCAACCCGCTTCCTGAATGGCTTCTTGTTCAATAGTCGCCACCTTGAACTGATTGCGCCCGGATTCCTTCGCTAGGTACAAAGCCGAATCCGCCGTCGCAATCAGGTGCTCCAGAGTTGTGTCAGCCCCGGGTACAACGGTGGCTATGCCGGCTGAGATGGTAATGAAAGGCACGGTGCCAGAGTGGGCGTGGGGAATCGCCAGAGAGTGCACCTGCTGACAGATCCACTGGCCGTATTTGCGCGCGTTCGGGGTGTTGGTATTGGGTAGCACGGCGACGAACTCCTCGCCGCCGTAGCGCGCGACAAATTCACCCGGCCGCCGCGAGCCGCCGCCGATCGCGTGAGCCACTTCGCGCAAACAGAGATCGCCCTGCAGGTGGCCGTAAGCGTCGTTATAAGTTTTGAAGTGATCGATATCGAGCAGCGCCAAGGTGAGCGCCTGCTGTTGGCGATAGTGGCGTTTGAGTTCCACCCGCGCCTGCTTCTCGAAGTAGCGGCGGTTGTATACCTGAGTGCGGCCGTCACCGGCGGCCAATACTTGCAATAGATTTTGCCGGCGCGACAACACCAGATGGGTGCGCACCCGCGCTTGTAATATCTGTGGCTGAAAGGGGCGGGTGATGAAATCCACGGCACCGGCGTCAAGGGCCGCGAGTTCCAGATCGCGATGGTGGGAGTCGGCGAGCATAATCACGCTGCATTCTTTCGATTCCCGGTGGCTTTTGACCCGTTTGCACAGGTCCAGGCCAGTGATGTCCCCCAGATCATTCGCTGCGATGATCAAGTCCGGCTTGCGGTGACACGCCATAAAATGGCACGCCTTGCCTGAGGTCGCGAAGATGACATTGCCTAGCGGCTTTAACAACTCCCCGAGATTACGTAGTGCTTCCCTGTCCGTATCGCTGATCAGAATGAGGTTCTTTTTATTTTGCATAGGTGAAACCCCAGCTCCTCCAAGGTTTATGTTGAATTGAGTCTAGTAGAGCAGGATAAATTGCGTGCCATTAGGAGAAGAAATGAGCATTAAAAGTTATATGTATGCCGACGAGCGGTGACTGCAGGCAGGTGGGCGGTCTTTAACGCAGCGGTAGCACAGAATGTTTTTTACGCGAATGTTGCTTTTCCGCCTGGGTGGACATAGAATTGCGCGCCCCAAAACCGCCGGCGCCGCACTGTTAACGTGGCAGGCACCGGTATCTCCTTGCCTCACTCCGTCCCGGGGGAGGCTATTAACCCGTAAGGAGCAAAAATGCGTCATTACGAAGTCGTCTTTCTGGTTCATCCAGATCAATCAGAGCAAGTGCCCGGCATGATCGAGCGTTACAGCTCCACCGTGACCGGTTCCGGCGGTCAAGTACACCGCCTGGAAGATTGGGGTCGCCGCCAGTTGGCTTACCCGATCAACAAAATCCACAAAGCTCATTACGTGCTCATGAACATTGAGTGCACCGATGAAGCCCTCGAAGAGCTGACCACCAATTTCCGTTACAACGACGCTGTATTGCGCAACTTGGTTGTGCGTGCCGACGAAGCCGTGACCGAAGAGTCCGCCATCATGAAAGCGGAAAAAGAAAGCCGCGAACGCAAGCAGCGCGCTGAGCGCCGTCAAGAAGAAGCTGCCGCTCGTGCGGAAGCTGAAGATGATGGTGCTGAAGAAGACGCTGAATTAGAGAATGAGGAGGAATAATCCATGGCACGTTTTTTCCGTCGTCGTAAATTCTGTCGTTTCTCTGCCGAAGGCGTTAAAGAGATCGACTACAAAGATCTCGAAACCCTCAAAGCTTACGTTTCCGAAACCGGCAAGATTGTTCCTAGCCGCATCACCGGAACCAAAGCCCGTTACCAGCGGCAGCTCTCCACCGCCATCAAGCGCGCGCGCTACCTGGCCCTGCTGCCTTACTCTGACAGCCATCAATAAGGGGTGCCTCAATGGAAGTCATATTGCTTGAAAGAGTCGGCCGTCTGGGTACTGTAGGTGACCGCGTTAAAGTACGTTCCGGCTACGGCCGCAACTATCTGTTGCCGCAAGGCAAGGCCATCACCGCCACCGCGCAAAACATCGCCGCATTCGAAGCGCGTCGCGCTGAGTTGGAAGCCTCTGCTGGTGAGCGTCGTAAGAGCGCAGAGAGCCGCGCCGCCAAACTGGGTGAGTTGGTAGTGACCATCACCGCCAATGCTGGTGACGAAGGCAAGCTGTTCGGTTCTGTTGGCGCCCGTGACATCGCCGAGGCGATCACTGCTGCTGGCGTTGAAGTTGCCAAATCTGAAGTCAAACTGCCCTCCGGCACCCTGCGTGAAGTTGGCCAGTACGACATCGATCTGCAACTGCACGATGACGTTGTCCAGACCGTAAAAGTCGTTATCGAAGCACAATAAGTCACTGAGGCGGATACGCCATCAACAGACTTGTTTAAGATAGGGCACGCCGGGAATCCCCCGGGTGCCCTTTTTCGTTTTCAGTCGTTGCGAATCGTCCTATGAACCCGTTTGACTCACAGGAAGCCGACTTCTACGCCGGAAACATGTCGCCCCAAGGCGACGAGCCGGTATTACCGCATTCAATAGAGGCGGAGCAGTCCGTCCTCGGCGGTTTGATGCTCGACGCCTCCGGGTTTGATGGGGTTGCCGAAGTTGTCGGGCGCAACGATTTCTATAAGGCGGCGCACCGCCAGATTTTTGGGGTGATGACGCAGCTGCTGGAAAACGACCAGCCGATCGACGTCATCACCGTAGCTGAAGCACTCAACCGTCTGGGCGAGCTGCCGGCGGTGGGTGGTCTCGCCTATCTCACAGAGCTGGCGAGTAGTGTAGCGGGCAGCGCCAACCTGCCGGCATACGCCCGAATCGTGCGCGAGCGCTCGACCCTCCGCCAATTGATCGCCGCCGCTACCGAAATCACCAAAGCCAGTTATAACCCCGGCCCTCTCGGTGCGGATGATCTGTTGCAGCTTGCAGAAAAAAAGGTGATGGAGATCGCCGAGGAGCGCCCGAAAGAGGGTGGTTTCAGCAATGTGAATGTGTTGCTGAAAGCGGCGGTGGAGAAAATCGATGCACTGTTTCGCTCGGACAGCGATATCACCGGTGTCTCCACAGGGCTCACTGACCTCAACGCCAAAACCTCCGGTTGGCAGCCGGGTGAATTGATTATCCTCGCCGCTCGTCCTTCCATGGGTAAAACCGCCCTGGCACTCAACTTTGTGGAGGCCGCGTTGATGACCCAGCCCAAACCGGTGCTGGTGTTCAGCTTAGAGATGCCGGCGGACGCGCTGGTGATGAGGATGTTGTCGTCGGTCGGTCGCATCGATCAGGGCAATATTCGCACCGGGCGACTCACCGAGGACGACTGGCCCAAGCTGGAAACGGCAGCGCGCAAACTTAAGGACAAGCTGCTGTTTATCGATGACACCGCAGGCCTTACACCCAACGAAGTGCGCGCCCGCACCCGCAAAATAGCTCGGGAATATGGCAACCCCGGCATGATCATGATCGACTACCTGCAGTTGATGCACGTTGCCGGCTCCACCGAGGGGCGTACCCAGGAGGTCTCGGAAATCTCCCGCTCCATGAAGGCCCTGGCCAAGGAATACCAATGTCCGGTGATCTGCTTGTCGCAGTTAAACCGCGGCGTGGAATCCCGCCCCAACAAACGACCGATGAACTCGGACCTGCGCGAATCTGGCGCCATCGAGCAGGACGCGGACGTGATTCTGTTTATCTACCGCGATGAGTATTACAACGAAGAAAGCCCGGATAAAGGCGTAGCCGAATTGATTATCGGCAAACAGCGTAACGGTGAAATCGGCACCTGCCGCGCAGCCTTCGTGGGCAAATTTACCCGCTTCGAAAACCTCGCCGCGGATTATGTTCACCAATCCTATGAATAGTTTTCACCTTCTCTATGTGGATTCCCGCTGCCGCGAGAATGACGGTGGACTTTTCTCGTCATCCTCGTGAAACGGGGATCCAATCTGTTAAATCGCAGCACCTTCCGATGTGGATTCCCGCTATCGCGAGAATGAGGGTGGAGGTAACCGGAGGCATAGGTAAACGCACTTACCTCGTTTGATAGATGAATCCCGCAGTTGCGCTGCATCTCCGTCCCATCTTCTCTTGTTCGAGGTGGCTATAGCTTTTATGATGCGCCGCCACATTGCCCATGGTTGTGCCGGCTTTCACGGGAGATTACCTATGCAGATTTTTCACCACATAGCCTCATTGCGGCAGGCGTTGGCTGCCGAGAGAAAGCAGGGTAAACGCGTTGGTTTTGTGCCCACCATGGGAAATCTCCACAACGCCCATCTGGCGTTGGTGCAGCAGGCGCGGGAGCAGTCGGATGTTGTGGTTTCCAGCATTTTCGTCAACCGCTTGCAATTCGGTCTCAATGAGGATTGGGACAAATATCCCCGCACGCTGGAAACCGATATTGCTAAGTTGCGCTCGGTAAGCTGCGACTATCTTTTCTGCCCGGAAGAGCAGGAGATCTACCCGAACGGTATGGATACCCAGACTCGGGTCATTGTCCCCACCATGGCGAATATCCTGTGCGGCGCCAGCCGGCCCGGCCACTTTGAAGGTGTGACTACCGTCGTCACCAAGCTCTTCAATATCGTGCAACCGGATGTGGCGGTGTTCGGACTGAAGGATTATCAGCAGCTGGCGATCATTCGCCGTATGGTGCAGGACCTGTGTACGCCAGTAGTGATTGTGGCCGGTGCCATAGTAAGGGAGAGCGACGGGCTGGCCATGAGTTCGCGCAATGGCTATCTGACCCAAGACGAGCGGCCCAGAGTGAATTGCCTTTATCGCAGTCTAAATTGGATCGCTGAGCAGATCCGCCTTGGCAAACGCGATTTCACTAGCCTGGAGTTAGAGGCCAAGCGACAGATTGAAGCGGCGGGATTCCGACCGGATTATGTGACTGTGAGCAACAGCCGAACACTGGAACCAGCCGCCCATGACGACCGCCAAATCACCGTTCTCGGTGCCATGTACACGCAGAGTGCTCGGTTGATCGACAACGTCTCCTTATCTCTCGATGAGTGATTGGTAAGACGGTAGCGGCAAGCTGACAGAGGTTGCGCTACAATACGCGCGCCCACCTATAAGTTGGTGGAATTTTGATCAATGCCGGGTTCGGACCATAGAGGTAAACCATGCAAATCACACTTTTAAAAGGCAAGCTGCATATGGCGCGTGTTACGCAGGCCGAGCTTTGGTACGACGGCTCCTGCGCCATAGACGCTGATTTGGTTAAGCTCGCGGGACTGCGGGAATTCGAGCAGATCGATATCTACAATGTGGATAACGGCGAGCGGTTTACTACCTATGTCATTCTGGCCAAACCCGGTTCCGGGACTATATCTATGAATGGCGCAGCGGCGCGCAAGGTTCAAGTAGGCGACCGCGTGATTATCGCAGCCTATGCACAGGTCAGCTCTGCCGAAGCGGAGAATTTCAAGCCCAAGCTGGTCTACCTTGGAGAACGCAACAAGGTGGAGCGCACGTCCAACACGATTCCCGTCCAGGTCGCCTGACCGCGCCCGGGAATGACCCGGGCATCTTATCCCCCGCGCGGCGCGCGCCCCTGTTGTTTTCCGCTAAGATCTTCACTAGATTCGATTCTTCAAAACACAATAAGAGGGGAGCGCCATGTCTGAGCGACATATTTATCCTGTTAATAAGAAACTGGCGGCTGCCAGCCATATCGATGCGCAGCGGTACCGCGACCTTTATCAGGAGTCTGTCACTCAGCCAGATCAGTTTTGGGCGCGGTGCGCCGAAGAGTTTCTCACTTGGGATGCCCCCTGGACCCAAGTCCGCGAGTTCGATTTTCATAAAGGCACGGCAACGTGGTTTCGCGACGGCAAGCTCAATATCAGCGTCAACTGCATCGACCGCCATCTCGCCACACGGGGTGACCAGGTCGCTTTTATCTGGGAGGGTGACGACCCGGCCCAGGATGCCTCTATCACCTATAAAGAGCTGCATCTACAGGTGTGCCGGCTTGCCAACGTCCTGAAGGCGAGAGGCGTCAAGAAGGGTGATCGGGTGTGTATCTATATGCCCATGATTCCCGAAGCCGCTTACGCCATGCTGGCGTGTGCGCGTATCGGTGCTACTCATTCGGTGGTGTTCGGCGGGTTTTCTCCGGAATCTCTGAAAGACAGGATCCTCGACTCCGATTGTCAAATACTGATCACCGCCGATGAAGGCGTGCGCAGCGGCAAATCCGTACCTTTGAAGAAAAATGCCGACAAGGCGCTGACCCAGTGCCCGAATGTCCATTCCGTGATTGTGGTGCGCCGCACCGGTGGCGATGTGTCATGGAACGAGGACCGCGATATCTGGTACCACGCGGCAATCGAAGAAGTGGCGGATTTCTGTCCTCCCGAGCCGGTGGACTCTGAGGATCCGCTCTTCATCCTTTATACCTCTGGCTCCACCGGCAAGCCCAAGGGCGTTCTACATACCACCGCAGGTTATCTACTCCAGGCTGCCATGACCCACAAATATGTCTTTGACTACAAAGATGGTGAGGTTTACTGGTGCACCGCCGACGTGGGTTGGGTGACGGGGCATAGCTATATCGTTTACGGTCCCTTATGC
>JAEZGT010000082.1 GCA_023416875.1 Pseudomonadota bacterium | reverse complement strand
CACCTGGGCCGCGCCCTCCTTGATGAAATAACAGCAATTGCCGATCTCCCCCTGGCGGATGATCACCTCCCCCGCCATTACCACTCGGGCAGCCATGCGATCCAGAATGCGCTCGGCGTTTACCGGCGGCACCTTATAAAAAAGATTGGAATTGAGGACGGTTTTGATCCAGGCGATATCTTCGTCGTAATCGCGCTCTACACTGAGTTCGCTCAAAAGATAATCGGCGATCTGGCTCCAGCTCAAAATCCGGTCCAGACGGTCGGAGTCCAGGCGCAACACCGTACAGTCGGTTTCGGCGATGCCGTCGCAGGGACGCGGCATCTCGTTGGCCAGTGGAAAAATGGCGTCTTTAGCGGAAAGGGTTTCGGCATATCCCGAGGAATACACCAGCCGCACATGGCCGTGGAGCAAGTATTGATGGCGGTAGTCGCAGACGCCCTGCTCGAACAGCTGTTGACCGGCACAGACATAATCCACGTTCGCGTGCTGCAGTAAAAATTCGAGGTAGTTGCGATTGAGGGAGCCGAGAGGTACAAACGCTTGCGCAGTAGCCACAAGGTCCTGCTGGCCGTAGTCCTGGAGAGTCTGAGCTTTCATAAGCGCTTCCGATTAGAGCTGCGGCCTCTCAGCATTATTTTTATCGGAGCTCCGGATAGCCGCGCCGCCCCTGTAATCCACCGCTGTGAAGCACCAGAATTCGCGTACCCGGTCGCCAATGCCCTACGCGAGCTTTATGAGCAATTCCCCAAAACAATTTGGCGGTATAGACCGGATCCAAAGGCACACCGGTTTCCATTTCAAATTCCGCCATAAAACAGCGCAAATCATCCGGAAAACGCGCATACCCTCCACAAGAATAGTTGGTTTCCAGCAAGAACGCGGGCAAGTCTCCGCGCTCTTTGCGGGCCAGCGCACAAGCTTGTGTCACGATTCCGCGCTGCATGTCAGAAGTCTCCGCTGCGCTGCCTTTCAGGACCAGAAAGGCGCACACCTGGTCGCTTGCACATGCCGCCAAGACTCCTGCTGTAGTTCCGCCTGTGCCCGCCGCAACGCAGATCACGTCTGGCTGCCAGGGCGAGACTACAGTTGCACCCTTGGCCCAAGCCATACAACCGCGGGAGCCGGTAATATCACCCCCACCCTCGGGAATCAGGTAGGCATCGGAAAAGCGCTGCTGCAATTCATCAAGCCACGCGGGATCGGCTTTGTTTCGGTAGCTCTCGCGGGAGATAAAAACCAGCTTCATCCCCCGATCAGCCGCATCCTGCAGAGTGGGACTGAGCTGCTCTGGCCATTCGCCGCGAATAATGCCAATGGAGGGCACCCCGAGATCGTGGGCAGCCGCAGCCAGGGCGAGCAAGTGATTGGAAAAGGCGCCGCCGAAACTCAACAACCGGCGCGCACCGCTTTCGCTGAAGCGCTGCAAATGGCCGGCAAGTTTGTAGAACTTATTACCACCCAGTTGCGGGTGCAGCAGGTCCTCACGCTTGACGGCAATTTCCAAACCGCAGTCCCGGGCGACGCGCCAGTCGAGGGTTTGCACGGGTGCGAGGCTGGCGACTTCGTTAAGGGAAAGGCGCCACCAAATATGCGGCAGAAGTGTTGCGGCCAAAGCTCAAATCGCTTTGAGTTTGCCGGAGCGTTGGGGGCGTCTGTGCGCATCGCACAAATCGCTCTCGCCCGGAACAAAATCCGCAGGATTCGTCACCCGGGTGAGATTCGCGCAACACATCTCGCCGTTGTCATCGAGGGCGGTGCACACCGGCGCTTGGTAGTGACGTAACCAGGACTGATATTGCTGTTCCGTAACCCCGCAATAAGCGGCGGTAAACGCGGGGGGATTTTCCAGGAACAGGGTCATCTCTGAATAAGGGATGGTGATATGGCCGGCGCCAGGCTGGTAGGTCACAAAATTCACGCCCTTACGGCTGAGGTTTTCCAGAAACTGGTCGCCATTGCTGTTCAACGATTCTTGATGCTCGCGGCGCAGGCGCAGAATTTCCTGCTGCAGCTGCTCTTCATGCTCGGCACGGTATTGCAGCTCCACCTCTTTCATCTTCAGCAGCTCGTTAAGCTCGCTGGTGGCAATGCGAACGCGGTTTTGCATTTCTGTTTCCAAACGCACCCGCACGGCGTCTAAGGTTTCTGATTCCGATCCCTGCAGCCGCCGCAATTTGTGTTCGTAATACTCGCGCAACCCTTCGATCTTCTGGAGTTGACCATCGATGGTGGCGCGCAGCTCCTGATTACGTTTGTCCAGATCGCTGCGGGCAACGTCGTTCTCTTCCAGCCGACGTTGCAGTTCCTCAATGCGGTTTTCGTATTCCATCCGCATCGTCTGGATCGCCTGATCCCGATCATTGACCATGCTGGCAATGCGCAGGCGTTGCCCCTCTAACAGCTGGCTCATCTGCTCGCGCAAGGCTTTTTCATATTGTTTGCTGAACTGCTGCGACAGTTGCGCTTCAAGGCGTTGAGCGTCCTGAGAGGAAAACCCTCCCTCTTCGCTTGCGCGGGTCGCACGAAAATGCACGCCGAGACGATTGCGTTTGAGGGAGCGTTGAATCTGCTTGAAGTGCGGCCCGTCTGCGTTAAGGTCAGGATCCCACAACCAGTCTTTGAAGTAGGCGATCGGACAGTGACTGGCGCAGGTGATGCGCACGGGGCCGGCACCCAGGTCCGGGCCTCGGGTGGTCGTGCGCGCCATGTCGAGCAGAGGCAGATTCCAGCCGGAATCCACCGCACCTTTGGCATCGAACGACATGGTGAAAAACACAGCGGCGGTAGCGATAAACTGGTGATTGAATTCGACGTATACGGCTTTTTGCGACGTCTTGGCCCACTCTTCCATAGGGACAAATCCTTCCAGCAGCGCCTCCAGTTCCGGGAAAAGAAGCTCCTTGGAAATTCCCTCCTTACCGAAAAACAGTACAGCCTGTGCTTTGTCCGTATCGAGTAGAAACATGGTATCCGGTCTGATTGGCGCTCGTGGGTCAGGTGGTTATAGTGCGGTCCACCTAAAGGGCCCATAGGGTAACGTGATTTCGGCGGGAAC
The DNA here is from genome assembly GCA_023416875.1 of Pseudomonadota bacterium. GTDB lineage: Bacteria > Pseudomonadota > Gammaproteobacteria > Pseudomonadales > Cellvibrionaceae > UBA5868. Next base: position 449 of record JAEZGT010000082.1, on the reverse strand, counting down.
AGAATAAACAGGATATTAAGCCGATCACATACCGAACGCGGTGCCCCGCGGTTCTTTTAAAGATAGAAGAGTGGCGTCAAAAAGAAAGTAAAGCAGGTAGCAGTTGCTCGGCGTACTGGCGACAATCAGACCTCAGCGACTTCATCCAGAGCTTCTTCCTCGTCCAGGTCTTCATCCGCAAAATCTTCATCGTCCAATAAATCTTCAAGACAATCCTGCATAGCTGTCACCTGCTTCGTTTGCGAGTTAATGTGTTTGCCGGTTGAGGTTAAATAACGGTTTGAATCCAACGGATTAAAAGAAATCAACGCGTCCAGCGCATGCTAGTAAGGCAGGATGACAGGATTTTGACAAGATGGTTCAGCGCGAAACAAAGCGTCACTGAATGCTTAGAATAGCGAAAGAATTGTGAATGGCGGACCGGACGGGGCTCGAACCCGCGACCTCCG
>JAEZGT010000034.1 GCA_023416875.1 Pseudomonadota bacterium | reverse complement strand
ATGGTTCCAGATTCGTCAACATTAATACTGATTGCACGCTGATTTCGCTCTCCATGCCACAGGGCTGGAATGCGAATACCAATGTTGCTGATCGATTTATTTGGGAGATGCAATCGAACTGGAATACCAGCGATAATCTTGTAGTGCGACGTGTCGTGCTGAAAGGATTTAAATACGCTCCCTAAGTTTGTTTAGCGATTTCGAGAGAAATCGCCAATTTCCATCTGCAAAAACACAAACAGGGCCGAAAGGCCCTGTTTTTTTATTTTCGCTTGAAAACGAAATTAACGGATGTGACGGTTGATGATGTTTTCGTACAGTTCCTGACGACCAGAAGTCTGTGCAGGCTCACCACCTTTGTTACCGATTTCCGCCAGTTGCTCGAGGGTCAGCTTGCCGGTTTCGAAGTCTGCACCTTTGCCGCTATCGAAAGTCGCATAACGCTCTTTGCGCATCTTCTCGATCGGAGAGTTGCGCAGGATGTCGTCAGCGATCAACAGTGAGCGAGCGAAGGTGTCCATGCCGCCGATGTGGCCGTAGAACAGGTCAACAGGATCAGTGGAGTTGCGACGAGCTTTCGCGTCGAAGTTAACACCACCACCTTGCAAGCCGCCGCTACGCAACAGCACCAGCATCATTTCAACAGTTTCGTTGATGTTGTAAGGGAATTGGTCGGTATCCCAAGCATTTTGGTAGTCGCCACGGTTCGCGTCGATGCTACCGAGCATGCCGGCGTTAGCCGCAGCTTGCATATCGTGACACATAGTGTGACCAGCCAAAGTGGCGTGGTTGGTTTCCAAATTCAATTTGAAGTCTTTGTCCAAGCCATAATGACGCAGGAAGCCGATTACGGTTTCAGCGTCGAAGTCGTACTGGTGCTTGGATGGCTCCATCGGCTTAGGCTCAATGAAGAAAGTGCCTTTAAAACCTTTGCCTCGAGCGTAGTCGCGAGCCAAAGTCAGGAAGCGGGCCAAATGCTCTTGCTCACGCTTCATGTCAGTATTCAGCAGGCTCATATAGCCTTCACGACCACCCCAGAATACGTAGTTTTCACCGTTCAGAGCGATGGTTGCATCCAGGGCGTCTTTCAACTGTGCGCCAGCGTAGGCAACAACGTTGAAATCCGGGTTGGTGGAAGCACCGTTCATGTAACGCGGGTTGGAGAACAGGTTGGCGGTGCCCCACAGGAGTTTCACGCCAGACGCCTTCATTTTTTCTTTAGCGCGTTCAACGATGGTGAAGAGACGCTCCTGAGTTTCGTGGCGGCTTGCGCCTTCTTCAACCAGGTCTATATCGTGGAAGCAGTAGTAAGGCGTGCCGATCTTGGTGAAAAATTCAAAGGCGGCGTCCATCTTTTTATACGCGCGCGTCATCGCGTCCGCGCCTTCATTCCACTCGCGACGCTGGGTGCCTGGACCGAAAGGGTCAGCACCGGTACCGCAGAAGGTGTGCCAGTAACAAGTGGCGAATTTGAAATGCTCTTCCATGCTCTTGCCAGCGACTACGCGCTTGGCGTCGTAATATTTAAAGGCGAGCGGATTGTCAGATTCCGGACCTTCATAGGCGATTTTGCCTACGCCTTTAAAATATTCATGATCTCCAATTACTATGCTCATTGTGTGTTACCTTTTGTTAATGACACAAATGTCGTTCGATTTCGTGAAATCCTTTGGGACCCTTATACAGCAGTCACCAACCGGACTCCCATACGGGCCGTAAAACTGTCCTCCGCTGGCAGCGCTATTAATCCGTCCCCTGTATTAAAGGCATCTATGCCACAGCTGACGGGTTCTATGGCGACGGATTGGCGATCCGGTGCCGTGCATACTTGGATAAAATTAAAGGCGCGCTCGCCTGTTTGCTGCCACATCTCAACGCCAAGCTGACGTTTCTCAGACCATAAAAGAACAGAGACGGTTTCGCCCTGAGAACTTTGTTGTACCTCGTAGCAATCATCCAGGGCGATGCCATTCAATGAATGCAATTGCTCAAACGTGCGGTCTTCCGGACGCTCACCGGTTGGGAGCAAGCGCGAATCCACTGCCAGGCGACGAACTTTTGGCAATTTTAGTTGAAGTTCGTCCAACGGGAGCGACAAGCTGAACCAAGGATGCCAGCCAATTCCGACTGGGATCGCTGTGTGATGGCGATTATGGACTAAAAATTCTGCGTCTAAAGAAGAATCTGACTTAAGACGATAGCTAATGACCACATCGACAGGGAAGGGATAGCCTTTCTCCTCACCGGTGTAGACATACCTGAGCTTTGCCTCGCTGACATTGGCACCATTGGTTACTTCCACCTCTGGCTTTAGATGATGCAGAAGACCGTGAAGCGCGTTATTGCGCGACGGCTCGTTGAGCGGGAGCTGATAGTCTTTCCCCTCAAAGGCGTAGCGCCCGTCACGGAGGCGGTTGACCAACGGGAAAATCGGAATGCCACGAAAATACTTGTCTGTCTCCATGGCACCGCGATCAGGCAGGCCGGCGATAACATCTACCGGTCCTTGATCAGTCGCGAATTGTAGACGGTTTGTCAGGCCGCCAAATTCCGGTACCAATTCTAAAAGACAGCCGTTTTCAGTGCGTATCGTTTGAGCTGAGTAATCCTGCTTATTCATATCTTTATAGGGTGTCGGGCACCATCTCGTTCCATTTTTGATACGCATCCTGATACTCGCTTTGCAGCTCTGGCTTGGGTTCTATGCGATCTTTCGCTGTCAGCCCGCCAAAGGCTTCATCCGCTGAACTGTAGTAACCGCAACCCAGGGCAGCGCCGCGTGCCGCACCTTCGGCGCCATCCGTCTCATAGAGCTCAATGGAGCTGCCAGTGGTGTTGGCAAATGCTTGAGTGAAAATATCGCTGAGGAACATATTGCCCCGGGACGCGCGGACCAAGTCGCAGCGACCACCCAACTCCTTAATCACGTCAAAGCCGCGATTAAGCGCGAATACGATGCCTTCCTGAGCGGCGCGAACGAGATGGCCAACAGAGTGACGGTTCAAGTCGATATTGCGAATATGAGCGCCTGGAGTTTTGTTCTGGAACATGCGCTCGGCGCCGTTACCGAAGGGCACGAATTGCAAGCCGTCGCTGCCAACCGCAACTTTGGCGGCGAGCTGGTTGAGCAGGACGTAGTCCAGTGGGCCGCCGTTGGCGGACAGAATCTGGCGCAGCCAACTGTAAGCTCTACCGGTGCCATTGACGCACAGCAGCACGCCGTTGCGAATTTCACGCTCGCTGTGCGTGACGTGCAAGAAGGTGTTCACCCGGCCGGCTTCATCGGTGATCGGTTGATCAGTCACGGCGTAAATTACACCGGAAGTTCCCGCGTTTGCGGCGATCTCTCCTGGGCGTAGCACATTGAGACTGAAGGCGTTGTTAGGCTGGTCGCCCGCGCGATAGCTGATGGGAATGCCTGCAGAAATGCCGAGTTCCTCAGCGGCGCGTGCACCCACGGTCAAAGTACCGCCGATATTGGGTTCTATGGTTGGAATGAAATCCGCAGAAAACTGCCAGTGGTCCATCAGGCGAAAAGCGGGTGTGGATTCTTTGAAATCCCACAAAATGCCTTCGGAGAGGCCGCCGGCGCTGGTGGATGTTTCACCAGAGAGTTTCAGAGCGATGTAGTCGCCGGGGAGCAGAATCTTGTGGATCTGCTTATAGATTTCCGGCTCGTTTTGCTGCACCCAGCGCAGTTTGGATGCGGTGAAGTTGCCGGGCGAATTGAGCAGGTGGGAAAAACAATAATCGCCGCCCAGGGCTTTTAATGCTTTATCGCCGATCTCCATGGCGCGGCTGTCGCACCAGATAATCGCCGGACGCAGCACTTCCAGATTTTTATCAACAATTACAAGGCCGTGCATCTGGTAGGTGATACCTACTGCGGCTATGTCTTTAGGGGAAAAATTGCCTTTGCGCCAGAGATCCTGACAGCCCAGGCGCACGCACTCCCACCAAGTGGCGGGATCCTGCTCGGCCCAATTTTTTTGCGGGCTGGCAATTTCCAGCTCTACCGCGGGATATTGTGCTGACGCTGCGGCGCGTCCGGTTTCTCCATTTAGTACGGAGAGTTTGACAGACGAGCTGCCAATATCGATGCCCAAAAAATACATATGAGGCTCTATCTTGTTTGCGATGAAGAGAAGTGCGTGAGGCCCACGGATAGCCGGAGGAGCATAGTGGGGACCCGCACACCGGGGCTACAGGCTTTTTAACCGAGTCAGTGCGTATTTTTAACACTTTGGCTGGGGCGTTAAAAGGCCACCAGCGCAAGGTTAAACCTGGATTTAACGAACGCTGGCTTAGAACTTTTTATGCAGCTTTCTGGGCGAGTCAAAACTCTGCAATCAACCGGAGCTGGCTTTCAGCAGCCCGTATTTCAGTCGTTGGTTTTCCCTGAATCGGCTTGGTGTCAGTTTTTTATTTTCCAGGAATTTGCGGTTGAAATGAGAAATATTTGCATAGCCGCAGCTTAGCGCTATGTCGAGAAT
>JAEZGT010000033.1 GCA_023416875.1 Pseudomonadota bacterium | reverse complement strand
GTATTCCAGTTCGATTGCATCTCCCAAATAAATCGATCAGCAACATTGGTATTCGCATTCCAGCCCTGTGGCATGGAGAGCGAAATCAGCGTGCAATCAGTATTAATGTTGACGAATCTGGAACCATTTGTGCCGTTCATCCAAGTCGTAGTCGAAGCGCCCCCATCACCTTCAAATTCACCCGGTTTAATGACCCGCAAACCAAAGGTCGGCAGCGGATTGTTGGGATTGGGCCGATCGAGCTGTACGTATATATCAGCACCTTTGATCTGAAAAGGACGGCGCAGTGGCGGAGTGAATTTAAAGCCGTGATATTGCGGCGTGCCGCCATAGCGAATGCCGGTGCCACCGCCAATACTCACCAATGACAATTGATAAGTACCCCAGGCTTCATCCAACAGCCAGTTCTGGTTCATGGCCAATGGCAGGCCTTGCGTAAGCGGCTGCGGACCGCCGTCAAACAGAATCATATCTTCCGCCGTCACCGTGGAATTGCCGGTACAGCCCATTGGCACAGCCGGTCCCGGTGTGCCCGGGTTGGTGATCGGCTCTTCCGGCAGCTCCACCGCATTGCCTTCCAAACCACGCACCACAATAGCCGCGACGTTGGCCTCTCCCGAAGTGGCGGAAAAGTCCAGACTCAACAGCCCATCCGTGACCTGGATGCCTTTCAGTTCGATCTGGTGAGCGGTGTCATGGCCACCGGCAGCAACCAGCGGATTGAAATCGCGGACCAGGACGCTGCCCTCCACTTCCACATTGAATGCACGACTGCCGCTGACGCCGTTAGCGCCGTAATAAGCCTCCACCATATGTAGCGTGACATCGTAGGTGCCCTCGGCAACCGGGAAGTTATAACTGAAGGTGCCCCAGCGTTCGGATTGATAGAGAACATCATCTGTGGTGTTCGCAATCGGGTCAGTGGTGGAGCCGGCGCTGCCCAGACTGTAGTACTTGTCCCGTTCGTATTTGACGCCATCCGACGCGGTGAATTCGGCGAGCGAACTGCCGGAGTTAACAGCATAAAGCACCACAAATTCGCCGCCAGAGGAGCTCGAGCTGCTGGACGAAGAAGAGCTGGAACTGGAAGACGAGCTGGAGCTGGAAGACGAGCTGGAGGAACTGCTTGACGACGAGTTCGACGAACTGGATGAGGAGCTGCTCGACGAGCTCGAACTGCTGGATGAACTGGAACTGCTGGATGAGCTGGAATTGCCGGAGGAACCGGTGCCACCGCCGCAGGCCGTAAGCGCCGCTGTGATCAACCCCAGAGCCAGGACTTTGCCCGCGCCGAGAGAAAGAAAGTTGGTTTGATTGCCGTTCATTTGTGTCCGCCTGTTAGATAAACGAAGAGACTCCAATCCACAGGCCGGTGCACCATTTTACCCACGCAATCTGCTGTTATATGCCTTTGGTGACTCTGTATATGCATATTGGCGCATGGACTAGAAGCCGGGACAGTCTAAGGGAAGTCCGGAGGAACATGCCGAGACGGCGAAATCAATACACGACATTTTATGCAAGTTGCGATGGGATTCGCACTCAACCATCACCCACTTTCCTGCATACCTGCCTTTTTGACCGTCGCAACAAAGCCCTTTTTCAGAATCTGGCGCCCCAAATTTGCGGCGTTTTTCTCAAATAGTTCACATGTGAGATAAAAAAAGAAAAGCAAATGCGCATCTTTGGATTGGCCGCAAAAACTCTTAGCAAAGGTGTGTGAACCGGGTCCGGTAATTGGTATTTTGTGCTCACCACAATGCTAATGAAGAGATGCATGTGAGGTAAAATCCCCCAAATATGAACACACTGAGTGCTTACTCCGTGTTTTCATCGCAATGATTGTTGTGAATATCACTAATAAATCAGCAGCAAAAATGGGGGGCAATACATGAAAATTCCTAGGTTAATGAGGTCCACCGGACCTCTTCAAATGGCAGGCGTTGCATTGCTGGTAGCAACCTTGTCATCCTGCGGAGGCGCAGATAATGGTTCATCTTCCAGCTCATCCTCTAGCTCGAGTTCGTCGTCCAGCAGCAGCTCTTCATCAAGCTCCACTTCATCCAGTTCGAGTTCTTCAAGTTCTTCGTCAAGCTCCTCATCCAGCTCATCTGGACACAACCAACCGCACAGTCATTGCGAATCAGGGCAGCATCCTCAGTCGACCGATGCCGCCATGGCGGATGGTTACGCCCCATTTACCGCGAACGGTCAAACAGATGCCACTGTGCAACCGGAAGTGATCAAGTGGATGGAAGACAATGCATGGCAGGAAGCGCATTTTGTGTGGCACCAGGTAAGACGCTGCGGTACCGGTTTCGGTGGCGGCGGCGCGGTTATCGATCCCTGTAAATTCCCCGAAATGAAACCCGAACAAAACGAATGCGCGGGCCCGCAGGACGGTTATGAATTTCTGGTCATGCACCGCCACATGATCCAAGCATTGAAAGAGTTGTGGCCCAATCACACCGAGCAGTTCACTGGCTGGTCCATGTTCCCGAGCCGTAGTGATTACCCCGATATATTGCAGCAATATTTTTCCGAATGGCCTTCGTCCGTGCGTGCCGATGCGGCCTTGGCGGATGGCATCGGTTCCATGTCTCGCGAGGAGATCCTGCAGCGATGGCCCACCGAAGGTCACTTCGGGCAATGGATTCAATGCGGCTCTCTCGGCGGCACTATAGGCGCTGCCAGCCTGCACGGCGCACTCCATTTCAACGGTTATCCGCGCAACAACCAGGCACACAGCGTTGCCAACCAGCGACGCAATTTGGACGCTTACCTGTTTTGGAAGCTGCACGGCTGGATCGATAACGTGTGGGAAAAATACCGCGTTGCCACGCAATCTGACCCGGGTGATACCAAGCTCAAAACCGAGTTGATTGCGCAATGTAAAGAAATGGAATTCTGGGCGCAGAAAATCGACCCGAGCCTGGTGCCCGTAGAAGAACCGCCTGAGGAGATCCGCGAAGCTGGCTTCTTCCACGAATTGGTGCGCCCGGCGCTCGAACGCGCCGGTTGTGCGACCTGCCACGGTGCTGGCGAAGAGGCCGGATTGCGGCTGGGCTATCAGATCAGTTCTGCTGAAATTGTGCGACGCTTGGTCAATGTGGACGCGGCTAATGTCGAGGGCTACAAACTGGTGGTGCCGGGTGATCCAGACCGCAGTTGGCTCTACCTGAAGTCCAACGGACAGAGCCAAAACGCCAACGCCACCTGCAAATTGGCCAGCTGTAAAAATCGCATGCCTCCCGGCGGAATGCCTGGTCTGACACAACAGGAACTCGACAATCTGCGGGAATGGATATTGGACGGCGCGGAGCCGCTGGTGCAGCTCGATTAATTATTTTTAATTATGAATCGCCCGACCAAACCAGTCGGGCGATTTTTTATTTTTCCTTAATTTCTTACCGCACTTCCTAAATTATTTTCTATCTTTTTAGCTCTTCGATAATTTCATCCAACACTTTTATCCCTGCATTCCACCCGTTATCAACCGCTAATCTGGCTTTTCTAAACGCAATTATTTCCGCATCGTTGGCCTCAACAGGAGTCAATGAAAGATGCAGGATAAATTTCCCCTCATGTGGCTCGAGCTTTATGACGGTCAAAAAATTGGCTGGCCATGCTTCCGCAAGAGGCGACGGCGCCATTTCCCAGTTGTTATTGGTAGAAGAAAACAACCAAGTCAGCCGCTCATAGGGTTCGATTGCGATATACCGAAATCTCTGAAATAGCGAGTTGTGGTCCCACTTCAACTCGATCAGCGCTTCACCACCTGGGCGCACATCCATTTTATGCACGATCGTCTCCACACCTGCACCGTACCAGCGGGAAAAGAGCGCGGCATCCGTCCAGCTTTTCCAAATGAGTTCAGCCGGGGCATCGTATAACCGCTCCAATGCATATTCAGGTATGCCCACCATAAAAACGATCTCCGCCAACAAATAAAAAACACAAAAACGGCGAGCGCCGTAAAAGCCGCTCGCCGTAACAACTCAATAATCTTTTAAGAATTCTTAACCCATGGTCACAATTTTTGAGCTAAGCATGGAGCCATCGCTGAGCTTTTTGACTGTGAAAATCATATCCGTGCCGCGATTGGGCCCACCAAACTCCGGGTCAAAACCACTGAGCGGGGTGTCTTGTGGCTGACCGCTGTATTCAGGATGGTTTACGTGAATATCCCGGCACAATTCATCGGTCCACGCAAATTGGGTGAAGAAAAGTTGCGTGTTGTTTTGGGAACAGCGCAGATGCACGTGGTTGGTGCGACCGGTGTACCAGCCGGGGAAACAGGAACGGAAGAAAACCTCACCTTGGCTGTTGGTGACCTGCGAACCGCGGTGCCATGTTGAAGCCTTGGCTCGCGGCGCTCTCATTGGATCGTTGGTCGTACAGATATTGCCCACATTCCAATTAGGGCCAAGATACGTAGCTTCTGCGGTATTACCTGAATACAGGCCATCACAGTTGGTGTGCCAGACTTCCACGGTTATACCCGCAGCCGGTGAGCAATCGGCGTTCAATATCTTGAATGCAAACACCAGCGGCAAGCCTAGTTCGCCTTCGGAAATATCTTCCCGATGCCCGTTCAACCCAAACAGACAGGGTCCCAAGGAAGGACCTTTGTATACCTTGCAAGTGGTGGTGCTCGCGCCTTCAAAAGCATCCATAGGCGGAAATTCCGCGCGCATGGAAGCTGTACCCCCCCTGAGCGTCCAGCCATCAGGAGTGCCCGAGCTGGAGGAACTTGAACTGCTGCTGGATGAACTTGAGCTGCTGGAACTGCTCGATGAACTTGAACTGCTGGATGAGCTCGAACTGCTACTACTCGATGAACTTGAACTACTGGCAGCGCCGGTACTGCCGCCACAACCAAACATAGCCAAAACGGGGGCCGCAACAATAGCAGAGCCAAAAGCCTTGACTAAATATCGACGCGAAGCTTCTGGGACATTATTGGCTGAAACAGGAGTCTGGCCTTCTGAGATATGCTTGTTCATAGAATTTTTCGCATTTGGGGGGATTTCCCCCATTCTAAGCAGTGAGGTTTCGCAAAAGTGCGACTCAGTCGGTGATTTCCCCTGATGGACACTTACGAATCGTTTTTTTTGATAACACGTTTGCAAAGTTTTTTAGCATTGCAACGCGCACCTAGAACCCCCATATCTGCCGATACGTCAGCGATAACACAGAAGTACGCAATTTATGCTCAACACCATTCCATTCTCTCTTCTCGAACTCGCCTCCATCCGCGTGGACAGCGACGCCTGCGAAACTTTCAAGCACTCGCTGCGTTACGCTCAAGCGGCGGATGCCCTCGGTTATAAGCGTTTTTGGCTGGCGGAACATCACAATATGGAGGGCATCGCCAGCAGCGCCACCGCCGTATTGATCGGCCATATTGCGGGCGGCACCCGCAATATTCGCGTGGGGTCCGGCGGCATAATGCTGCCCAATCATCCTCCGCTGGTGATTGCCGAACAGTTCGGCACACTGGCAAGTCTTTATCCCGACCGAATCGACCTTGGCCTCGGCCGTGCTCCCGGTACTGATCCAATCACAGCGCGAGCACTGCGCCGCGACGACCGCGCCGCTGATGAATTTCCCACGGAAGTCTCACTGTTACAGCAACTGCTGGCACCGGCCACGCCGGAACAAAAATTAAAAGCGGTACCCGGCGTGGGAACACAAGTTCCTATTTGGTTGTTGGGCTCCAGCCTTTTCAGCGCCCAACTCGCCGCCCAGCGCGGTCTGCCTTACGCCTTCGCCGGCCATTTCGCCCCCCGTCTCGTGCGCGAGGCTATTTACATCTATCAAACCCAGTTCCGCCCTTCCGCTGCCCTCGCGGAACCCTACGTCATACTGGGATTGCCGGTCGTTATCGCGGACACAGAAGCGCGGGCGAAATTTATTTCCACCACCGGCAAACAGCGTATCCTCGCCCTCTTCCGCAACCAGCCTCTGTGGCTGCGCCCTCCCGTTGAAAGCATGAACGGGCTCTGGACACCACAAGAAGCCGCCGGCGTAAATGAATTCCTCGCCTTAGCGGCGGTAGGTAC
>JAEZGT010000192.1 GCA_023416875.1 Pseudomonadota bacterium | reverse complement strand
ATCCAGTGCTGATCCCAGCTGTTCATCCAAGGATTTTGTTGGAGTTTTACGCCGTCCTTGTTGGTGAAGTCTTGCAGATCGAGGGTTTTGTCGCTGTGTTGCGGGGTAATGGAGTAGTAGCCGTTGCCGAGGTCTTCTACTTTCCACAATTGGTGGGTTTCGCTGGAAAAGTCCTGCTGTACCAGGAGCGCGCCGTCGTCAGTGCTGCCCTCGGCGACCGCCAGCGCTTTGCCGCTGGAGCGGGACACAATGGCGTAAAGGCCCGATGACAATTGCCCCGCTACCGCTTCTTTGGTGCTGGTAACGCCGGAACTGGAAGAGCTGGAGGACGAGCTCACAATGGAAGGGTCGAGGGTCAAACAGGTAGCGGCGGGGTTGACCTTGCCGACAACACCGAAGGTGCTGCCATTACAAACGAAGTTGCCGCTAAGAGTTCGATAGGAAAAGGCATCTTCGTGGCCGAATGCCACCAGGGTGGATGCATCCACCGCGCAGCTTTCGTCCAGTGTACAGATAGTAGTAAACCCTTCAGGGGTGCTGGCGTGGGCTGTGGAAAATGCCAACACAGCCAAGCTGCTGTAAAACAGGCGTATTTTCATAAGTTGTCCGCTTTTATCGTGATTCTTTTTATGGTTATCGATTGTCTCTTCGCCGGGTAGACCTGCGGTTGGTGGATTAAGTTTCTGATTTGGAACCAACCGCTAGGACCCTTACGAAATCAGCACGCCGCAGTTTTAGCACGAATCCCGAGGCAGGAATACGTTAGTGCGGTATTCATGGGCGTTTTTTGACCGGTTCGTGAAGAGGTCAGCAGTTTTGTTATAACCGGGCCGAAGTTCGGGCCCGATTGAAATATGGCCTGCGTCATCGCAATGCCTGAAAGTCTTCGGGGGTATTGATATTAAAGAACATGGGTGCCGCGTCCGGGAAAACTTCGCGGCTGCCGCCCAAATCGTGGATGACTTTATGCAGGGCGCGCTCCCCGGCGTTAAAGCGCTCCAGCAGGGCAGGCAGTAGCTCCATAGACCAGATGGCGAAGGTGTAGTGGAGGTCTTTGCTATCTGCAGGGATTACCACCAAGGCGCCTTCCTGCTCCGCGCGGGCTTGCAGTCTCGCCACCAAGTCTTGGGGAAAATAGGGCGTATCGGTGGCAAAGCTGGCCAACCAGGCAAAATCTTTCCGGGCTTTTTGAGCCCACGACATTACACTTATAATGCCGGCCAGTGGACCTGGGTGGTCTGGCCAAAGGTCGGCAACGACGGGAAGTTCGAAAGCGGTGAGTCGGGAAGGGTCGCCATTGGCATTGATAACAAGCTCATCAACCTGTGGCTGCGCGCGTTCCAGACAGTGTTGCAGGAGGGGACGCCCCCGGTGCGGCAAAAGAAATTTATCGGCACTGCCCATGCGCCGACTTTGCCCACCAGCGAGCAGCACCCCGAGTGTAGCTTTGGCCAAAAGAAGTCTCCCGATAGGCGATAGAAAAGCAGTTTTGCTCTGTCGAACTACCTTAAGTTTAGAAGCGTAAAACTCAATATTTTTAAGGCGTAAAGCTCAATTAAGTCACAAGGTTGCGTGCCCCAGGCGCGCGGAATTAACCGGTTTCGTCAAACACAGGTGCAGATGTTTGGCGGACGGACAGTTTACAAAAAAAGAGAGAATCATGGATCTTGAACAAATCCGGCGCGAGTATCTATTGGGTGGTTTGCGCCGCGAACATTTGCATGACAGTCCATTTCGACAATTCGAGTCCTGGTTGCAGCAAGCTGTTGCCAGTCAAATTCCGGATCCCACCGCCATGGTGCTCGCCACTGTGGACGCCTCCGGGCAACCAGATCAACGCATGGTGCTGCTGAAGCAGCTCGATGATCAAGGTTTTATTTTCTACACCAATTACGCCAGTAAGAAAGCCCGTGATATCGCCGCCAATGCAAAAGTCAGCCTGCATTTTCCCTGGCATATGATGGAGCGGCAGGTGCGGGTTACGGGCACGGCAACGCGGTTGAGCGCTGCTGAATCGTTGAAATATTTCATGTCGCGTCCGCCGGAAAGCCAGATTGCCGCCTGGGCCTCCCAGCAGAGCGAACGCATCAGTTCGCGGAAAGTTCTTATCGAGCAGTTCGAGCGGATGAAAGAAAAGTTCGCCCAGGGCCGCATTCCGCTGCCGGATTTTTGGGGCGGCTATCGCGTGGTGCCGCACAGGTTTGAATTCTGGCAGGGCGGCGCCAGCCGGTTGCATGATCGTTTTGAGTACCTCGCAACCGAATCCGGTAACTGGGATATAGGCAGGTTGGCACCATGATGCGATTTGTCGATATAGAGCGTCCGGGCGGGCCCGAGGTGCTTAAACTCAGACGCGGCGCGTTGCCGACTTTTGGCCAGGATGAGCTGCTGATCCAGGTCGCTGCCATAGGCGTCAATCGGCCGGATATCATGCAGCGCGAAGGGCGCTACCCAGCACCGGAAGGCGCCTCCCCGATCCTCGGGTTGGAGGTGGCGGGATTTGTCGCTGCAGTGGGGCGTGACGCCGGTCCGTGGAGAGTCGGGCAGCGGGTCTGCGCGCTCACCAATGGCGGCGGTTATGCGGAATTTGTCAGTGTGCCGGCCAAGCAATGTCTTTCCGTGCCGGAAGCCCTGGACTTCGTTACCGCTGCGGCCTTACCGGAAGCCTTGTTTACCGTCTGGAGTAACGTGTACGAGCGCGGCGCTCTCGGCGTCGGCGAGACTTTGCTGATCCACGGTGGCAGCAGCGGTATAGGCACCATCGCCATCCAGATGGCCAGAATCACCGGCGCGCGGGTTTATGCCACCGCTGGCAGCGATGCCAAATGCCGGGTGTGCGAAAAGCTGGGGGCGTTGCGTGCAATCAATTACCGGGAAGAAGATTTTGTCGTGGTGATGAAGCAGATCACCGGCCGCGGTGCTGATGTGATCCTCGATATCGTTGGTGGTACGTATATTCAGCGCAACATTCAGGCCGCAGCGCGGGATGGGCGCATCGTCAACATCGCCTATCAGATGAGTCCCATTGCCGAAGTCAATTTTATGCCGGTAATGATGAAACGCCTGACGCTCACCGGTTCCACCTTACGTGCGCGCAGCGCAGTCGAAAAAGCCAGTATCGCCCGCCACGTCAGCCGCAAAATCTGGCCAGCAGTATTAGCTGAACGCATCAAACCCATTATTCACAAGGTCTATCCGCTTGAGGATGTCGCCGTGGCACACACCGAATTGGAAGCCGGTGGTGTGATTGGCAAGATTGTCCTTGTCACCGATAAATACGGTATTTTTTAACGACACCCGCCCGCGCTGAGTTAGGCGGGTTCGACGGAATCCTTTCGCCACGCACGTCTCATCTTCTGTAAATAAAGTCTCCCCACACAAAATATTGACGCGGTATTCGTCTGCTCTACCGACTAACGGTTCGTGACTTTCTCCGTGATGAACTAAGGTTTTTCAATGGCACCCTGCGGAGTTTCTCCATGCGGATTGAATACGATGAAGAGCGCGGCATTGTTGTGCATCCGGATGGACTGTTTGATTACAGCGCCGGCAATGAATGCATTGAAAAAACGGAAGTGTATTTAAAGGATCATGGCTCGGTGCAAATCACCATTGATTTTCGCGAGACCACTTTTTTGGACAGTTCCGGGATAGGTGCGTTGCTGGTGCTGATGCATAAGCTACCACCGCAGTCGCCCTCTATCCGCATCGTCCATCCGCGCAAATCAGTGCATAAGTTGTTGGAAATGTGCCATCTGCAGAGTCTCTTTGAAATCGAAACGGAATCGGACTGAAGCCTAATGCTGTCACCTTAGCGGGACGCGGGAGGTCGCCGGCATTTTTTTGCCCTAAGCTTAAAGCTGCGTCCCGCTACGCCGTTATATTGGAGAGTTAAACGATGACTTTGTCTCTGCGTCAGAAATTGGCGTTTTCACTTTATTTTGCCGCCCTGGTGTTGATCCTGCTGTTGTTTGCTATGCGTTGGGTCATGCAGAGCG
>JAEZGT010000337.1 GCA_023416875.1 Pseudomonadota bacterium | reverse complement strand
AAACAGCACTATATGGCGGGGCGACGCGCTGCCGAGGCCGGTGCTGATCTTCAGATAGTTGTCCGGCACATCATCCAACTGGAGCGGCCGGCGGGAAAACAGCGCCTGTTCCACCAGACTCTCGCCGTAGGCGAATGTCTGCTGCTCAGTGTCCACGTCTTTGCCCACGCCATAAGTGGCAACCCGCCTGAGCACGCCGTTTTCCGTCTCCCGTACATACAGAGCGCCCACGGCAGCATTGATATAGCCGGCGAGAAAATCCAATACCGTGCGGCCGAGTACCGGCAGTGCCGTCTGGCCCATGCACTTTTCCGCCAGCCGTGCCTGCCCCGATCTCTGCCAGGCCTGATGTTCCAGCTGTTGCGCGTGGCGCTGGCGCTCATCGAAGGAGCGGGCGTAGGTGTTCGACAGCAGGACCAGTTCGCGCCGGCCCAGATAACCGAGGATGCCGGTCACCACGCAGCTCACCAAGAGGTACACAACTATCGCGATAATGCCGACGGAACGCATCCGTTCGTCACGCTTGACCAGCAGTTCGCGCTCATGATTTTTGAATTCGAACAGCTCGCGACGGAAGTCATTGAAGTCCGATTTGCCCCGGGTGCGCACCATGGCAATGTAGTCCTCACCCGCCGCGTACATCGCCGTCACCTGCTCGGTGTAGGCGAGCCAATCCTGAAACGAAAGCTCAACGCGCTTCAGACGCTCCACCTGTACGTCGTTGTCGACCACCGTTTTCTGTAGGTTCACCAGCTCCGCCGCAAAGGTCGGTTTGGTGGTTTCATACACCTGCAGAAAGTCCTGGTCGCCAGTGATCAGGTAGCCGCGAACACTCGACTGCATATCCATGGCCATGTTAATCAGCGCGTTGGCTTGGCGGATGACCGATTCGGTATGGTTAACCATACGTATGCCCGACAGGAGGGCGTAAACCAGCGCAGCAAATAGGAGAATGTTGATAAAACCGGCGGTTAATGGCATCGCGATATTACGCGCCATCATGCGCCGGAAATGGGACTGATCAACAGGTGAATCGGGCATAGGAACTCTTCAATGGTTAATCCTCCAAACCCGCGTTGCGCGGCTGGAGGTAATAAAATCACACTGCATTGGGACGGTTCATACTATTTGGATTTACCCGCCGCTGCTGTAGGCATTTACGGCCCCAGATTATTTCTGAGCCATAACAACGATGATCTCTAAACAGCATTAACGGGCCCCAGCACACCAAACGATGCGGAGGGCATCTTACGGCCGTATGACTTCGCCCTACTGTGCGCTGAACCGCTTATCTGCGGCACGCGATTGTAGAGCAGCAAAGGAGGCAGAGCGAGGCAAATCGCGGCATTGATTGGCAGATCAACCGCTGCAAATCACGAGAATCAAACGTACAAAATAACTCCCGAGCTGCGCAGATTGCATAGCTCGGGAAGCGCTTATCCATAACTCGGAAAGCGCTTAAATAACTCCGGGGATAAAGCGGTAGCGCACGTGGCGGCAGTAATCCTGATAGGCGGGATCGAAGCTCAAATGCCGCTCTTCGGTAATAGCTCGAGCGTAATACACCGCAGTAAGGAAAATCAGACCAGCGACATAAAGTAGACCGATGCTGAAGCCCTGGGTGTAGCCTGCGTAAATCGCCGACGGCAGACCGACAAACCACCAAGCCATATTTTTCGCCGCATAGGCCGGGTGACGCACCACTGCGTACGGCCCCTTGCGGATGATGCCGCGGTGGGTGAGGTTGGAGAAGCGCAGGCCGAACCAGATGGTGGGCAACATATAGAGGAAATAGCTGAACATCATGAGACTGGCGAACAGGGTGACCAAACCATCCATCGGGATCTGCGTGTAGAGGGTTTCACCGGGACCGGAGAGGAACCAGCCACCCATAACACGGAACGGCGGGTAGCTGATCAGACAGACCAGCCAACCGAACATGGTGGGCTCGGCGGATACAGTGGTGTTATCCAGCCAGCGCGAGGACACCACATAGCCACACCAGGCCAGGCCCACATCAATGGAAAAAATGACATTGGAAAGAATATTGCCAATGTCGCGCCCCAGGGTGTCGTAATTGTACGAACCGTTTTGCATCGCCGGGATGGCATTGGTGAGCATGTAATTAATGTTGTTTTGCAAATGGGAGAAATTGTCGAAGAAAAACACCGTCATCACCGGCGCAAAAAAGAACTTGACCGCAAGGCCGCGGGCCGCGCGTTTGTCGTCGATGGTAAATTCGGGGCGCAAATGTCGCAGGGGAGGTACAGCTGCCAACACGTAGGCCAGGAACTTCTGCGTCAGCGTGGCCAGATCTTTTTTATCGTCGGCGGGGCTGTGTTTGAACGCGCGGGTCAGGGCTATATAGGGAAGCCCGCCAATGGCGAAGAGCTGCCAGAGAAAATCCAGGGTGAAAAACCAGGGAGCATAGTAGGTGTTTTTGGGACGGTAACCGTACTCGTTCAGCGAGTGATAGCCCCAGCGGCAGACGGTAAAGAGGAGCAGCAGCAGCAGATAGATCTTTAAACACTCGGCCAGAAACTGCACCACCTTGCCCTGCTCCAGCAGCGGGTCTTTGCGGATAAAGACATAATCCTTGAAGTTGGCCAGGCGGATCAGCTCCACCCCGATCATGACCACCGACACTATGCCGAGTGCGATCAGCATGACCGCATGCTTTTCCTCCTGCAGAGTGCCGTTGAGAAAGGGCACGCCGTCGAGATGCGCCCGCGTGATACCGAAGTAGTAGCCAAGAGCGAGAATGGCCAGCGTTCCGGCGACGCCAGTGATCCATGCGCCGTCCGTAATCCATGGCTGATCGTAGGAGGCATTTAAGGGGACGGTGGTTGCTTCTTCCGGCTTGTCTTTGCGTTTCATAGCTCTGTCACTTGTCTACTTATTATGTATTGGCGCGAGTCAACCTCGGGCGGTCGGTCATTCAAACCCATCGCTCCGGGGCAGTCAATCCGCGAGGGTGTTGAGCTTTGTAAAGGGGGAACTGGGTCTATCTCCGCCGCTCCAGCGCCTCCATCAAGCCCCGCGCCATGGCGTCTGAGGTGGTTTCGTTACCCTTACAGGTCACCCGGTACCAGGCGCGCCGGTCCCCGCCCCCGCCCAGATCCTCCAGACGGAAACATTTGCCATCCAACGCCACCCGCTCCTGGGTATCACTCAAAGTGGAATTGTTAAGCAGCGGGTTGCCGCCGGACTGGCGTTGCGGCCCTCCAGGAGCGCGGCGCAGGTCCGGGTGAAATACATTGCCCGGACCAATGTCCGCAGGCGGCGCAACGGGAAGGTCTTCGCTAGCGCGGTATTCATCCACCATCTGCAGCACCGACTTTCGCGGCGGTGGTGGTGGGTCTGGAATCTTCTCGACGGATGGTGGAGTAGCAACTGGGGGCGGCAACTCTTCAATTTCTTGCTGCTCTTCGATCTTCGGCTCCGGTACAGAGCTTTCCATCACAGGACTCACTTCGGCGCGGATTTGAATCTGCAAACCGCCCTGCTCCGTCATGCTCTGGCGTATAGGAATCCACTTATGGAGCACCGCCAGCACGACCAGATGCAGCAGCACTGAGAGCGCCACCCCCACTCCTAGCAACCATCCCCGGCGAGTCCTGACTTCCAGGTCTGGATAAAGAGCGACAGGTGGCAAATAAGCGGTCATAGGCGGCGGGTGATGTCCTTATAAGCGTGGTACGACCATGCTTCGCCTGCGCCGTTCATTTCATTGCTGAGGGGACCTGTCGATTTGCGCTGGGCTGCGGCGACTAATGGGTAATCATCAATGAAAGGAGCAAAACCATGATCAGCGTTAATCCTTATCTCAACTTCAAAGGCAATACCGAACAAGCGTTTACTTTTTACCGAGAGGTGTTCGGCGGTGAATTCACCAGTGTTATCCGTTTCCGCGATTTTCCGGACAACAGCATGGGCGTGGCCGAAGCGGACCTGGATAAAATCGCCCACATCTCTCTGCCGCTGGGCAACAACCTGTTGATGGCGAATGATGTCATCAGTCGGCCTTTCACCCAGGGCAACCATTGTTATCTCAGCCTCCAAGCCGATACTCCCGCAGAAGCCGAACGGATTTTCAACGCACTCTGCCAAAACGGCACCGTGGAAATGCCGCTGCAGGAAACCGAATGGGCCGAGCTGTTTGGGACCTGCATCGACCAGTTCGGCGTGCAGTGGATGATGAATTACACTGGCGCCAAAACCTTCGGCTGAGACTCAGGCAATTTTCGCCTTGTCGGTGCAATCTCAGGTTTCTACACTGCCGTCCTGCACCATCGCGGATTATGCCTATGTCACATATCAACCTTGCGGATATTCCAGACGTGCGCGACGGACTTACACGTAAAGAACGCGCGATTCTCTACTGCTTGAAAAAAGCCCAGGAGGAAATGGGCGGTCGCAATGTGCCGACAATTATGCTGTATGGGCGCGTGGTGGAATTGGTGGATATCAGCCAGGAAGAATTTCAAACGTTATTGAGCAGAATGGTGGGTATTCACGGTGGGCATTAACAGCTCCCGCAACGGGAGCTGCTCGTCGTATTTAAACCTTGGTTCTGCCCGCCAATTTTGCACAGCTAAAAATAGTGTAAAGCGCTGACAAGCCGACCAGGGCGTAAACGATCCGCGACAGCACGCTCATAGGACCAAAAATCGCCGCCACTAAGTCAAAACCAAAAAATCCCACCAGACCCCAATTAATTCCGCCGACGATGAGTAACACCATCGCCGCCCAACCCAACGCAGAGAGTTTATTGGCAGAAGCCACCGCGCTCGGACGAGTGGCGGTTACAGTGCCGGGTCGCACAGCGGAGACATTGGCGGCGCGTCGGTCCGGAGTAAAACGTCGCTCTGGAGAATGAGTACTTGTAGCCATAGGGTTTACCTCTTTTATTGTCGGAAATTTGATACAACCCAGTGCTGCATCAGTGTTCGCTAACGAAAAATGCAATACCTATGCCCTTCACTGTTTTTCATAGCAAATCGATTCACCCGTAAAATTATTTTGAAGATTGCTCAGTAAATTCTTAATAGTCTGTAAATTTTGCACGGAATGTCGGTGCTTGGCTCATTCCAGCAAAGCGAAATCGACGACAGGACGAAGCGGAATAATCATTGCAATGTAATCGGCATCAATAAGGATCAACAATTTACTGCGAGGTCAGTATGTCGAATAAAACATTGCGTGACATGGTTCTCTGGACAGAACAATATCACCTGGGGCTCGCCCGCTCGTTGCAAATGGGCGCAAGCGAAGCGGGCGAACGCGAGCGCATGCTGCTGGACTATTTAATCCAACATGAAAACGAACTGGCGAGCCTGGTAAAGCGCTACGGCGAAAAAGCCGGTGACACCGCCCTTAACACCTGGGTGAGTGCTTATACCGAACAGTACGAGCCCAAGGAGCGCTCGCCCTCGGTGCTGTCGCTTAAAGGCAAAGACACCGCCGACATCATTGCCGCCATTCAGGAAGAACACGACCACATTATTAATATCTATCGCCACCAGGCCGATTTTGTCGAAGGCGCCGCCAATGAACTGATAAGAGATTTGGTGCAGCTTGAGGAGCAGCAACTGCATCGCATTTCACAAAGCGCAAATCGTCTGGAAGATCTATAAGCCATTAATCATCCGGCGACCACCAGAACTTGCGTCTGCGGGGGGAAAGGATTAAATTCCGCGCCCCGCTCGCGAGTTTGTTTTATGTCCAGCCCTCCGCTCTACGCCGACCTGTCGTCCTATTACGATGAGCTCTGTTCCAATATTGATTACCGCGAACAATGCGATTTTGTGCTGCGCGTAAATCAAATATGCGGCAATGGCGGTTTGCGTTATCTGGATTTGGCCTGCGGCTCGGGCAGTTTGCTTAAATATTTTAATGACGCCGGCTGCGACTGCAGCGGGTTGGATTTAAGCGCAAAAATGCTGGAACTCGCGGCGCAACGCTGCCCGAGCGCGAAATGGATACAAGCGGATATGAGCAATTGGACAGTGGGGGAACCTCTGGATCTGATTACCTGTTTTCTCTATTCCACCCATTATTGCCCATCCATCGCCGCTATCGAAAAAACCTTTGCCCAGGTTTTTGCAGCTCTGGCACCTGGCGGATTATTTTGTTTCGATGCGGTGGACAAAGACACCATTGCCAACGATGCCGGTCATTTACACACACTGGCCACCGCAACAGGTGAATTACGTTTTCAAACGCGCTGGCATTACCCAGGGTCCGGCGATGTGATGGATTTGTATTTACATATCCGCGAAACCAATGGGCAACAGCAATGGCATTACCACGATCACCATGTGATGACCGCAGTGAAAATCGACACTTTGAAACAATTGCTGCAGGCTGCGGGTTTTGACGTACTGATTTTGGAGCATGATTTCAGCTGCCTCACCGAATGGCGCGGCAGCAACGGCAATGTGATTGTGTGTGCGACCAAAGCGGCTTGAATTAGGTATTAAATTCCGTCGCGAGATTGATTTTCGCATTTAATACTTTGGAAACCGGACAGCCTTCTTTGGTTTTTGCCGCCAGACGCTCAAAGGTTTCCTTATCCATGCCGGGCACAGCGGCCGAAACCTTTAATTGCACTTCAGTAATTGAAAAGCCGTCAGCAGATTTTTCCAGTTTCACTTCCGCGACTGTGTCGATATGCTCGGCAACAAATCCCTCTTCGGTAATATTCAAGGCCAGCGCCATCGAATAACATCCCGCATGCGCCGCGCCTATGAGTTCTTCCGGGTTGGTACCCGGCTTATCTTCGAAGCGGGTGTTAAAGCCATAGGGCTGATCCGCCAGCGCACCGCTACCGGTGGACACTGTGCCTTTGCCATTTTTGAGATCACCGCGCCAACTTGCACTGCCTTTGCGAATTATCATGTGCTGCCTCGTTTCGTTTATCGGATGGATTTGCAAACGCCGCTGCACTCCTTACAAAAAACAGGAATTTATTTTTCTTAAAATAGCAGCAGCTGCTGACTGCAACGGGCTGAGCAATTCATATGCCATCGCCCAAAAACAAACCGAACCCTTGCTTGGATCGATTATTCTCCCGCCGCTTTCATATCGCGCTCCAGACCACTTGGACCGACCGGCTTTTTCGGCTGCAATACCC
>JAEZGT010000380.1 GCA_023416875.1 Pseudomonadota bacterium | reverse complement strand
CCGTTACAAATACATCATCGATCTCGGCAAAGAACTGCCGGAAATGAGCCACAACAAAAAAGATGATGCCCATCTGGTGCGTGGCTGCCAAAGTCAGGTGTGGATCGACGGGAAAATGCTCGACGGGCATATGTGGTTTGAAGCCGACAGCGATGCTTTTATTGTAAAGGGTTTGCTGGGCGTTGTTCTTGCTGCCTACAACGGCAAAACACCGCAGCAAATAAGTGGTTTCGATATTGAGGCTTATTTTGAGCAATTAGGCTTGCTCAAGCATTTGAGCTCTACTCGCGGAAACGGCTTGCGCTCGATGGTTAAACGCATCCAAGCGATGGCGGCAGCTGCCTAACACAATCATAAAAAAAGCGCTGCAGTTGCAGCGCTTTTTTTATGTCCAGCACACCTCGCTTACAGAGAGTAGCGGAATCCCAAACCATATGAGGAAAGGTTGTCGCCGACGCTCGCTGTCAGGTTGATGCCAAAGTTCTGGTTAATTTCAAACAAAGCGTTTCCAACCACAGAGAAGTCATCACCTGAATCCAGATCGGTATAGCGAACACCGCCGCCCAGCTCTAACCAATCGATAACCTGTGCACGAACGCCCACATCGGCAAAATAGCCATCGCTGGTGTCTTCGTTCAGGTCATCCCACGCATCGCCGAAAGTGGTGTCGTCATCGCCGAGATCTTGATCGGTTTGCCCGAAACTGAATTCATCGTAATCCACGTCCATATAGGCAGCACGTACTACGAAATCCGTATTGGCATTGATCGGCGCAAAATAACCGAGACCTACCTGCAGGGTTTTAATGTCGGTGTCCGATGGAACTCCTGCGCCGGTATTACTAACAAATGTAAAATCTGCTTGGGTTTGAGAATAATTACCAAAAATAAACAGATTGTTAGTGAAAGCGTAAGACGCCCCAATTCTAAATCCGTCACCATCATCGACGTCTTCAATGACGTTATCGAAAGCATCGTCATCCTCATACATATCCACGTCCAGGATCACATATTCCGCTTCAATGTAGTTATAGCTGATGTTTTCCGCGGCAAAAGCGGAGAACGGTGCAGTGCACGCGGCGAGAACGGCGGCGGATAATATTTTTCGATTCATAAAAAGACTCCTGTTTTTTTAGTGGCGTTCTGAAATATTTCAGAATTAAGCGTCTCCGAATTTGCATGATTGATGCCATATTCACTCGTGCTATTTGTGGTCAGCTGGCGTAGGGCACGCGGCGGGAGTACAATGCGCCCCGCTTTGTTTCCTTTGTCGGCGTGACTGACCGGGCTTTTATGTATGATCCGTCTTACTGAATTATCCCTCCCCATCGATCACTCTTCTGCGGATTTACGTCATGCTATTGTGCGGCGCCTCAATATTGTCGATGAGGCCCTGATTGACTACACCGTGTTCAAGCGCAGCTATGATGCGCGCAAGAAAAACAGTGAAATCCTGTTTGTGTATATCGTCGATGTCACGGTGGCCGATGAGGGTGCGCTGCTGCGGCACTTCAGTAACGACAACAATGTCCGCCCCGCACCCGATACCCGCTACAAACCTGTCGCCGTTGCGCCGGCGGGTTTGTCCGAACGGCCGGTGATTGTGGGCTTTGGTCCCTGTGGATTATTCGCCGCGCTTACCTTAGCGCAGATGGTTTTTAAACCGTTGGTGCTTGAAGGAGGGCGCGAGGTCCGCCAGCGTACGAAAGACACCTGGGGTCTGTGGCGCAAAAAGATTTTGACTCCTGAATCCAATGTGCAATTCGGCGAGGGTGGGGCGGGTTTGTTTTCCGACGGCAAGCTCTACAGTCAAATAAAGGATCCTAAATTTTACGGCCGCAAAGTCATGGAGGAATTTGTTCGCGCCGGCGCCCCCGAAGAAATTCTTTACGTAAGCAAACCACATATTGGCACCTTCCGTTTGACCGGTGTGGTGTCCGCCATGCGCGAGGAAATAAAACGTCTCGGCGGCGAGGTGCGCTTCGAAAGTAAAGCGGAGAATTTTATTATCCGGGATGGCCGCGTTGGCGGGGTGGTTTTGCAAAACGGTGAAGAAATTTTTACGCGCTATGTTGTGCTCGCTCTCGGACACAGTTCGCGCGATACCTTTCGCCGTTTGTATGAGCTCGGCGTCCACGTAGAAGCCAAGCCCTTTGCCATTGGCTTTCGCATCGAACATCCGCAGAGCCTTATTGATAACGCCCGTTTGGGAAAATACGCCGGCCATCCCGAACTTGGGGCGGCGGATTACAAACTGGTTTATCACGCGCGCAATGGCCGTGCGGTTTACAGTTTCTGCATGTGTCCGGGCGGCACTGTGGTGGCGGCCACTTCCGAGCCGAACAAGGTCGTCACCAATGGCATGAGCCAGTATTCCCGCAACGAGCGCAATGCGAATGCCGGCATAGTCGTGGGTATTAATCCCGATCAGGATTTTCCGGGTGGGCCACTCGCTGGCATTGCTCTGCAGGAACAGCTCGAAGCGCAAGCGTTTGTTTTAGGTGGGGGCGATTATTGCGCGCCGGCACAATTGGTCGGTGACTTTTTGAAAGGGCAGCCATCGCAGGCGCTGGGTGAGGTGATCCCCTCCTATAAACCCGGTGTTTTGCCCGGCGATTTGCACCCTTCGCTACCGGCGTATGCCATAGAGGCAATTCGCGAGGCGCTGCCGCAATTTGGTAAACAGATCCGCGGTTTTGATCGTGCGGACGCGGTGTTAACCGGAGTCGAAACCCGCACGTCGTCGCCGGTGCGGATTACCCGCGACGCGACCAGTATGCAAAGCCTCAATACCAGGGGATTGTTTCCTGCTGGTGAGGGCGCGGGTTATGCCGGCGGCATTCTCTCAGCAGGTGTGGATGGAATTAAAGTGGCAGAAGCGGTCGCACTGGCGATGCTGGCGGACCGCTGAAATGCTTACACGTCTTCTGCCAAGCCGCTCTTCGCCAAAATATGCGTCGGCTCACCGTCAAGGGTGAGCTGATTTTTTTTCTTCCAGTATTCCCTTAAGCCTGTCTCACCCTGTTTGCGTGCCCAATCGTTGAGTTGGGCGCGCTCCTCGACATAATCAAAAACTGGCACTGCCATACCGCAGGAGCTCTGCACCAGATCAATCTGCACATCAAAAATCTGCCGCGCGCCGGGGATGGCGGGAAAAAGAGCAAACAGCTTCGTCCACTCAGCATCACCCTGATGGATTGCCTTTGCGTTGCCATACAGCCGCAGAATCAGCGCATTGCCTTCGAAGGCGAGGAACATCAAAGTCATGCGCGACTGCTCCTGCACATGCGCGGCGGTTTCATTGCCGCTGCCGGTGACATTCAGCCATACCACCCGGTTCTGATCGATGACTCGCAAACTGTCCATGCCTTTGGGCGAAATATTGATGCGGCTGTCCGCAGTGGCAGTGCCGACAAAAAATAATTTCTGTTGTTCGATGAATAAACGGTGTTTTTCCTGAATTTCGTTAAAGCGCTGTCCCATATGTCCTCTCGTTGCATTTTCCGCTGATCCGCCAGCGGTGAGCGATTATGCGATTGCTGCAGATGCGTGCGGAAGTGGAAATCAGAAAATGCCCATTTCCAAGCCGGTGGCAAAAGTGGCTGCGAATTTGGCAGCGGCGTCGCAGAAGCTTTCCTGATAAGGACCCGCGCATAGCAGCGCGGGTTGGGCCTCGCGCCAGCGCAGCCCGGTGACGATGCGCGTCACAGAGGCGACCGCGCCGCTGCCGTTGTCCTGCCCGGCACGCACGCATAAACAGTAGGGCAATCCCTGAGTGAGCTCCAAACACGGGTAATAAACACGTTCAAAAAAGTCCTTCAGGGCGCCGCTCATAAAACCGAAATTTTCGGGGGTGAAAAGCAATACGCCTTTAGCCGCGAGAAGATCTTCGGTGTTTGCAGACAGGGGCGGCAGCATTCGGCAGTGCAGCATTTCCAGGGAATCGCGACAGGCCCGCGCCATAGTCGCCGCCATTTTGGTTGTGTTGGGGGAGGGGGTATGGGCGAGGATCAACAGGGAATCAGTCATGTTCGAAGTGTTATCTGGGCAAATAAACCGTTCAATAACACGATTCCTACTATCTCTCCAGCGCGCAGCTTACACCCGCAGGGGTTTGTCCGTATAATTGCCCGATTTTTTGCCCCTACCTGCGGATCGGTTCGACCGGTCCGGAATTGCAACCACTTGGGCGCCGCGCGTTTGCCATGACGGCGGCCTCGATCGCTAAGGAGACCTACATGGCCGTTGAAAGAACCCTGTCCATCATCAAGCCGGACGCAGTTGGTAAAAATGTTATTGGCAAGATCATCAGCCGTTTTGAAGACTCCGGTTTGAAAATCGTCGCTGCCAAGATGGTCCACCTCTCCCGTGCTCAAGCGGAAGGTTTTTACGCTGAGCATAGCGAACGGCCTTTCTTTGGCAGCTTGGTGGATTTTATGACCTCCGGTCCGGTCATAGTCCAGGTTCTGGAAGGTGAGAATGCGGTCAAGCTCAACCGTGACCTGATGGGCGCCACCAACCCGACGCAAGCGGCCCCCGGCACCATACGCGCGGACATTGCCAATAGCATCGACGCCAACGCCGTGCACGGCTCCGACTCCCCCACTTCCGCTGCCCGCGAAGTGGCTTACTTTTTCGCAGCGAGCGAAATCTGCCCGCGCTAATGCGGGCAACTGTTGCAGTAGCTAAATTGTGGTAACACCTATGT
>JAEZGT010000349.1 GCA_023416875.1 Pseudomonadota bacterium | reverse complement strand
CTATTGCATACTGTGATAGGCGTGGTTCTCGAAAGAAGGTTTTGACTTGCACGCATCAAAGGCTTTCTGCAAATAGCTATCGCCGTTTAGGTAGCTATTTCGCCGAATATGTCACAGCCTCGATTTTGTGGCCGTCTGGATCCCGAACGAAGGCTCCGTAGTAGTTCGCATCATAAGCTGGACGCAGTCCGGGTGCGCCATCACCGCTGCCGCCGTGAGTTAGTGCCGCAGCGTAAAATCGATCGACCATAGAACGGTCTTCCGCTGCGAAGGCGATGTGAGTGCCGTTGCCAACTGTCGCGGGTTTTCCGTCGATTGGAACCTGCACACTGAAATGAAACGTGCCGCTTCCGTAACCTAGCCCGCCCTCCTCTTCGGCCATAAGCGTGAGTCCGATGATGGGTAAAACAGCATCATAGAAGCGCTTCGAACGAGCAACATTATTCGTCCCTAACGAAACATGGTGGATCATAATGGCCTCCAAATTCATGGGCGCCGCCAGCCTAGGCTCGCCCTTTAATAAACTTCAAGAGAACCGTTTCACCCACCCCACATAAGCATCAACCCACTTCTGCAAAAACGCTTTGCTATCCGGCCCGATATTGCCGTCGTTATCAAACAGTCCATCCTTCGCATGAATAAAGGCTTCCGGTTGGCCGAGGGTGGGCATGTTTAGGTAGGCGAGGATGTTGCGCAGGTGTTGTTGGGCCATGGAGGTGCCGTGGGCGCCGACGGATACACCGATAACACCAGCAGGTTTGCCGGCCCAAGCGCTTTGACCGTAGGGACGCGAGGCGTGGTCGAGGGCGTTTTTGAGTACGCCGGGGATTGAGCGGTTGTATTCGGGCGTGACAAACAATACACCGTTGGCGGCGGAAATTTCGGCTTTTAAACGTTTGGCTGATGCGGGTGGATTGGCGTCATCATCCTGGTTGTAGAGGGGAAGATCGCCGATTTCGAGTTGTTTGAAAGAAAATTCAGCAGGAGCAAGTTTGGCAAGTGCGCTGGCGAGTTTGCGATTAAAAGAGTCTTTGCGAAGGCTGCCAACAATCACAGCAATTTGGTATTGGCTCATGTGGTTTACCTCAAAAGATAGAGAATATGTTCAGCACAGTTATGTGTGCAGCAGCGAATATTGCACCCTACTCTTCTCTCACACAACTGTGCACAGAAATTAAAACGGCAACACCAAGGGCACCATAATCACCGTCGCCAGCATCACCACTAACGCAAAGGGCACACCGACGCGCACAAAATCCATAAAGCGATAATTGCCGGGGCCGACCACCAGGATATTTACCGGTGACGATACGGGAGTCATGAAGGCGGTGGACGCTGCGAGGGCGACGGTCATGGCGAAGGGGTAAGGCGATGCGTTCATCGCTTCTGCGATGGCGAGCGTGACCGGAGCCATCAAAATGGCGGTGGCGGTGTTGGAGATAAATAAACCGAAAAGCGCTGTCAGTGCAAAAATCGCCATAAGCATCAGGCGCGGATCGGCCTGGCCAACCACTCGCAGCAGCGCGTCCGCTGCCAAATCCACTCCGCCGGTTTTTTGCAGCGCGAGGGAAAACGGCATCATGCCGACGATCAAAATCAGGCTTTGCCAATGAATGGAGCGGTAAGAGCTTTCCATATCCACACAGCCAAACAGGCCCAGCAATAAACAGCCGATCAGCGCCGCCTGCACGTTGGGCACTATCCCGAACACCATCAAGCCGACCACCAGCGCGAGCACGCCGAGGGCGTAAGGTGCGCGTGTGGGTGCGGGGACAATGTCGTCGAGCTCGGCGGGAAGATTCAACACCAGCAGGTCGCGATTATTGGTCTGCAGTTTGCGGATCGCCCGCCAGGGGCCGACGACTAATAAGGTGTCACCGAGTTTTAATGCCTCGTGAGGAATGCTGCCTTGAAAGGCGGTGAGGCCGCGTTTGAGACCTATAACGGCCAAATCGAATTGGGTGCGGAAACGGGCATCAACTACGGATTTGCCGATCAGCTCGGAGCCGGTCGGCACCATCAATTCCGCCATGCCGATTTCGCGCAGATTGTCTGCGAAATAATGGCCGGACAGGGACAACGGCGTCAGGGAAAAACGGCGGCGCACCTCGCCCATGTCCACGCCCGATTCAAAGACATCGAGAAACAGTACATCGCCCTCTTCCAGTTTGGTGTGCGCCTGCGGCCGGATCATTTCCTTGGAAAAGCGGCTGCCGCGTTCGATGGCGATGATGTTGATGCCGGAGGTGGAGCGCAGGTCAAGCTCCTCCAAGGTCTGCCCTATCAACGGCGAGCCGTGGGTGATGCGCAGACGGTGCTCCCTTCCAGCCAGCGCGTATTCCTCCACCCACTGCTGCCAACGCGGTCGTTTAGTTACGGCCTCCTCCTCTTTACCGCTCGCGAGCCAGCGGCGCGCGAACAACATATAAAGAATCGCGAGGATCAGAATGGGGATGCCAAAAGGCGCGAAAGCGAAAAAGCTGAAGCCCTCGTAGCCGCGCCGCACCAGTTCGCCGTGGACTACCAGGTTGGGCGGCGTTGCCACCAGAGTCATCATGCCGCTGATCAAGGCCGCAACGCTCAATGGCATCATCAAACGCCCCGGTGCAATGCTGGAACCGCGCGCGATACGCAACACCACCGGAATAAATATCGCCACCACGCCGGTGGAGCTCATCACTGACCCTATTGCCGCGACCGCCACCATCAAAATGGCGATCAGGCGCGCTTCATTGCGCCCGGCGTGTTTGATCACCAGATCGCCAAGCCTCTGCGCGACACCCGTGCGTACCAGCCCTTCGCCTATCACAAACAGCGCGGCGATCAGCACGATGTTCGGATCGCTTAACCCCGCCAGGGATTCATTGACGGTAATGATTCCGGTGAACGGCAGTATGGTCATCATGATCAGCGCCGCCGCATCCATACGTGGGCGGTTGATGGTGAACATGGTCACCGTAGCGACCAGTAAAATTACGACGATGATAAGGTCCAGGGAGGCATTGCCTGACAAATCAGCATCCCCCGCGCCGCAATTGGCTGGCGCTAACAATAAGAAGAAGTGTGTGAGCGGTATTTTTATTGTTCATGGTGTTCCACTGTTTCAACGGTTGGGCCCCACTCTAGCAAGCGCTGCGGGATCGCTCTTTGATTTATTCCAAGCCCCAGCGCTTGTGCCGCGTATTCTGCCACTTACTATTGTTGTGAGCACGGCGAAATACCTACATGGTTCATGGG
>JAEZGT010000258.1 GCA_023416875.1 Pseudomonadota bacterium | reverse complement strand
CTCCCCCGCCGGCACCCTCAAAAGCATGCGCTACGCCTTTGCCTACGGCGCCGACGCCGTGTATGCCGGCCAACCGCGCTACAGCCTGCGAGTGCGCAACAACGAATTCAACAAACTGGAAAATCTGGCCCAGGCAATTGATGAAGCCCACAGCCAGGGCAAATTGTTTTATCTGGCCAGCAACCTCTCACCCCATAACGACAAAGTGCGCACCTATATCCGCGACCTGGAACCCGTCATCGCCATGAAACCAGATGCGCTGATCATGGCCGACCCCGGTTTGATCATGATGGTGCGAGAAACCTGGCCGGATCAGCCGGTGCACCTCTCGGTACAAGCCAACGCCGTCAACTACGCCACGGTGAAGTTCTGGGCCAAACAAGGGATTGAGAGGGTGATTTTGTCCCGCGAGCTGTCCATCGAAGAGATCGAAGAAATCCGCAATGAATGCCCAGACACGGAACTGGAAGTATTCGTCCACGGGGCTCTGTGCATCGCGTATTCAGGAAGATGTCTTCTGTCCGGCTATATGTCCCACCGGGACTCCAACCAAGGCGCCTGCACTAACTCCTGCCGCTGGGAATACAACACCCACGCCGCCAAGGAAACCGAAACCGGCGACCTGATTGCCGTCGAACCTGCGCAGCCGAGAACAGCACCCGCGCAGCCAAAAACCTGGAACCCCGAAGTCAACGACGAAATCCAGCCGGTGCTGCTGCAGGAAAAAAGCCGTCCGGGCGAATACATGCCCGCCTACGAGGACGAGCATGGCACTTACATCATGAATTCCAAGGATCTGCGCGCGGTTCAACACGTGGCGCGGCTGGTGAATATGGGCATTCACTCCCTCAAGATCGAAGGCCGCACCAAATCCCACTATTACGTCGCGCGCACCGCGCAGGTTTACCGCCGCGCAATCGATGCCGCCAAAGCGGGAGAAAAATTCGATATGAATTTGATGCGCGAACTGGATCACCTCGCCAATCGCGGTTACACGGAAGGTTTTTATCGCCGCCACGTGCCCAGCGAATATCAGAATTACGAAAAAGGCGTGTCCGACAATGCCAATCAGCAATTTGTCGCAGAGGCCGTGGCCTATGACCGCGCCAACGGCTGGCTGACGTTGGATGTAAAAAACCGCTTTGAACTGCAGGATCAGCTGGAGTTGATCACTCCGCGCGGCAATCAGGTGTTTCAATTGAGCGCGCTGGAATCCGCCGGCGGCAAACGCCTCGACGCGGCTCCTGGATCAGGTCACCGGGTACGCATCCCCGCTCCGGATTTACCCCTGGCGGAAGACGGCGGCTATGCCTTGTTAATGCGTTATATGTGAGGCAACCCCATGGGCCCTTATCAATCCATCGTGGTGCTGACCGGAGCGGGCATTTCCGCCGAATCCGGCATCAAAACCTTTCGCGACAATAACGGCTTGTGGGAAAACCATCGCATCGAAGATGTGTGCACACCGGAGGCTTTCGTGCGCAATCCCGCGCTGGTGCAGCAGTTTTACAATGCCCGGCGACGCCAACTGGTGCGCGAAGCACATCCCAATCAGGCGCATGTGGCTCTCGCCGAATTTGAAAAGGCATTCACTGGCAACCTGACACTGGTGACCCAGAACGTTGACAATCTCCACGAGCGCGGCGGCAGCCGCAACCCCATCCATATGCATGGTGAACTGCTGAAAGCGCGCTGCGTCTTCAGCGGTGCCGTCTTTCCCTGGTTAGAAGATATTGAAACGAGCAGTATTTGCCCTTGCTGCAATGAACTGGGGGCGCTGCGCCCGCATATTGTCTGGTTTGGCGAAATTCCGCTGCAGATGGACGAAATCGAAACCGCACTGGCGCAATGCGATTTGTTTGTCGCCATAGGCACTTCCGGCCAAGTTTATCCTGCCGCAGGTTTTGCCCAGTTGGCCAACGCTTACGGTGCCCATACTGTCGAATTGAATCTGGAACCTTCACTGGGCCGTAACCAATTCATCGAAGGCTATTACGGACCGGCCAGTGTAACGGTGCCGCAGTTTTTCCATTCGCTGCTTTAAATGCAGATGCTGTTGCGGCTCATCTGTAGTACTTGACCTAGCTCAAGACAAACTTCAAGGGTCATCCTACACTTTTGAGGTATGCAAACAGACGATCCCCACATGCTCAATGCTGCCTGCGACGAACCGCACATTCCCCAGGAAGTGGTGCTGGAACTGCTCAACTGTCAGTTGCGCAACAACATCGCCCCCCTAGCGCTGGAGATTGACTGCGCCACCATGCGCGCCTGGAGTGAAGAACAGGAGCAGGAACGCTTTCGCTATCAGAACCTGGTGCGCGAGCTGCGCGCCTGGAACAAATATCTGGGGCGTCGGCCGGTAAGCCGGGTTTGGATCAATGAACCTTTCAGTCTGATGGACGCGCCCAGCCTCACTGAGTTGGTTCACGCCGTTGCGCAGAATCTGAAATTGATCAAAGGTCGTCACGTTGAACATATCGCGACTTTAAGCTTGGCGGATTTCACGCGTCAGAATATCGCGCTGCTCAAAGGTCTCGATTTCAACCACGTGCAAATGCGTGTACCTGCGGGATTCGAGCTGCCCCAGTTACAGCAGCTGAAGCAAATGCTGGAGGAATTCAAATTTCCCTATATCAGTGTGCAGCTGGATTTTGGCTCTGAGCAGCCCGACTTTACCTTGCAGTTGATGGAGCTGCTTTCGTTTATCGAACCGGCGACCGTGACCTTTCACCACAAACTTCAGGATGCGCTCAAAGGGGTCAGCGGCGAGGGTCTGACCGCAATGTTGATGCAGTTCGGCTATTTCCTCCAGGAGCCGGCGACCATGCTCAAATTCTACAGCCCGCTGCATGCGCGCCCCGCCGATTGCGTTCGCCTCGGACCCGGTGCCGCGAGCCGCTTTGGCCAGCTGCGCACACTCAACTTCGCCACCCCCGCCGGTTACCATAACCGGGTACAGACCAGCGGACTGCCCGTCGCCACCTGCCGTTGATTTTCCCGTTTTGATGCGCTTTCATCCGTGTCTTTTGACAAGCGGATCAGGCTTTTACTATCCTTCGTCAGTCCATCCGCTGCCCAAAGATCGTGCATCCGGCAATCCATCCGCCCCTAAGGCGACACATTCAGGCAAGTTCGCATGGCTACCCAAGCAAATTCCTCCCAATGTCGCTCCATGCCTCAGATCAACTGTTCCAGTTGCCGTCTGAACACCCTATGCCTGCCCATCAGCCTGGAACTGAAAGAGATTAATAAACTAGACGAGATCGTCCAGCGCGGCAGGCCGATTCAAAAGGGCGACCGGGTATATCACGCTGGCGACAAGTTCCGAGCGGTTTATGCGGTGCGTTCGGGGGCCATTAAAACCATCAGTAATACCCAAGATGGCCAGGAGCAGATCACCGGTTTTTATTTACCGGGTGAAATTATCGGGATGGATGGCTTGGCCACCAACAGCCACTCCAACACCGCCATCGCGCTCGAAACCTCTGCAGTGTGTGAAATTCCTTTCGCACGGCTCGAGGAATTAAGCGCGCAGATTCCCAGTTTGCAGCGGCGCTTTTTCCAACTGATGAGCAAGGAAATCACCAACGATCAGCAGCTGATCACCCTGCTCAGCAAAAACAACGCAGACCAGCGCATTTCTTCTCTCCTACTGAGCATTTCCGCACGCAATCACAGCCGCGGCTTATCGGCTGAAGAGTTTTATCTGCCCATGTCCCGCTCCGACATAGGTAACTACTTGGGTCTTACCATCGAAACCGTCAGCAGGGTCGTCGGCAGACTGCATAAAACTCACATCATCCATCTCGATAAAAAACACGTGAACATTATCGATATGGCGGCATTGCGCAATTTGGCGTTCTCCTCTTCCGAAAAACACTAACCCTTTCCCGAACGGATTTGCCGATGACTACCCCTTTCGCCAAAACCCTGGCGCTGATTGACGCTGCCAACAGTCAGGACCCCAACCTTGAATCCGATGGCGCTGATCTGCGCCCGAAAGAGCTGCTGTATTCACAGCGTATGAGCCAGTGTCTTGAGGAATTCGCCCCCGACGCCTCCGAACATCTGCGCATTGCGGCGCGCGGCCAGCATATCGAACGTTGGACCAGCCCGCGCAGCGCCTATCCGGAAGGACGTACCGGCTATAAACAATGGCGCGCGGAGCTAGGACTATTCCATGCCAAGCGCGTCGGCGAGCTGATGCGGGAGGCGGGCTACGGCGAAGAGGATGTGAAACGAACGCAGTATCTGGTACAAAAACGCGGCTTGGGTAGAGATCCAGAGACGCAATGTCTGGAAGACGTGGTCTGCCTGGTATTTATCCGCCACTACCTGGAAGACTTTGCGAGCAAGCACGACGAGGACAAGCTCATCGATATCATCCGCAAAACCTGGGCGAAAATGTCGGAAAAAGGCCATGCGGCCGCATTGCAGGTTCCGCTGAGCGGCGCCATGAAAAATCTGGTCGGCAAAGCACTCAGCTAGTCGGCGATTATTTCTTCAATGACAGAATGGGGCGAGAAGGTTTGTGAGTGACGGCGGGCGCCGGTTTAGTGCGCTCAGCAAAACGGCTCTTGTCCTGTTTCCACCCCTGGTTTTGTGCCAAATTGATAATGGCCTCCAGGCCACAGCGCAGCAAACGCGCCTGTTCCACTGCAGTGAGCCCTTCCGGAAATTTCCCCGGATGCACCCCCATGGGGTTAGCCGGGTCGCCTTCTACAACCACTTTAAATCCGCTTGGATGAATCGCAGATGATGATGAGAGATCAACGGTCCAGGTTTCGAAGTTCATATTGTTTTCCTCGCGGCAACCATTCCAATTAACACGCTAACCATTCCGTCATTAACGGTAGCGCGTAAAGTCCTCTTGTACAAAACTTGCGCTAGACGCTGTATCAATAACAGCGCTCCCCGATATTTCGACGGAGAGCGTAACGCTTGGCAAGTTCGGATTCTGTGATTTTTTACCCAGGCTGAGTCGCAAAAATACCCAGATAAGTTGTTTTTAATGCTGCTTTATTCCCACTCAATGGTTGCCGGCGGCTTGCTGGAAACGTCGTACACAACCCGCGATACACCTGAAATTTCGTTGATGATGCGGTTGGAGACTTTTTCCAGCAACTCGTAAGGCAGATGCGCCCAGCGCGCCGTCATAAAGTCCACAGTTTCCACTGCGCGCAACCCTATTACCCACGCATAACGGCGGGCGTCGCCCACCACGCCCACGGATTTCACTGGAATAAACACAGCGAACGCCTGACTGGTTTTGTGGTACCAGTCCGCCTTGTGCAATTCTTCGATAAAAATTGCATCGGCTTCGCGTAATAAATCGGCGTATTCCTTGGTCACTTGACCGAGAATCCGCACACCCAGACCAGGGCCCGGGAAAGGGTGACGGTACACCATGTCGTAAGGCAGCCCCAATTCCAGACCAATTTTGCGCACTTCATCTTTGAAGAGTTCGCGCAATGGCTCCACCAGTTTGAATTGCATATCTTCCGGCAATCCACCCACATTGTGGTGGGATTTGATCACATGAGCTTTGCCGGTTTTAGCGGCGGCAGATTCGATAACGTCAGGATAAATGGTGCCCTGCGCCAGCCATTTTACGTCCTGCAGTTTGGCGGCTTCCGCGTCAAAAACCTCAATAAAAGTGTTGCCGATAATTTTGCGTTTCTGTTCGGGATCGGCTGCGTCGGCCAACTTGCTGAGGAAAAGCGCTTCCGCATCGGCGCGAATCACTTTGACACCCATATTTTTGGCGAACATCGCCATCACTTGATCGCCTTCGTTTTTGCGCAGCAGACCGTTGTCAACAAATACACAGGTTAACTGATCGCCGATAGCGCGATGCAGAAGTGCGGCCACCACAGAGGAATCCACTCCACCGGAAAGCCCAAGCAGGACTTTGTCGCCACCCACCAGTTCGCGCACCCGCGCTATGGCGTCTTCAACTATATTCGCCGGAGTCCAAAGCGGCTCGCAATGACACAGATCAAATAGAAAATGCTCAAAGATCCGTTTACCTTGCAGCGTATGAGTAACTTCCGGGTGAAACTGCACTCCGTACAGATGGCGAGCGGGATCGGCCATGGCCGCGATCGGACAGGACGGCGTGGAAGCAATGCAGACAAAACCTTCGGGCATCTGAGTCACTTTATCGCCATGACTCATCCACACATCCAGCAAACCCGCACCATCCGGCGTGACGTGATCCTGCACATTTTTAAATAGATCGTTGTTGTGTTCGACGCGGATCTGCGCATAGCCGAATTCACGCACATGGGAGCCGGAGACTTTGCCACCCAGCTGCTCGGCCATGGTCTGCATGCCGTAGCACACGCCGAGCACGGGCACGCCCATCTCGAACACCTCCTGTGGCGCCCGCGGCGAACCGAGTTCAGTAACGGATTCCGGACCACCGGCGAGAATGATGCCTTTGGGTGCGAATGCGCGTATTTCTTCCGCCGTCATATCGAAGGCGCGGATCTCGCAATACACGCCAATTTCACGCACCCGGCGCGCAATCAATTGGGTGTACTGGGAGCCAAAATCGAGAATCAAAATGCGCTGGGCGTGAATATCAATAGCCATGTTCATAAGTCGTTAACAGGATAAAAAAACAAGAAAACCCGCACAGGCGGGCTTTCACTGAAACAAAGGGAATAAAGGCTGGCCTCTTATCGGCCGCCCACTGGGTAGTTGGGCGCTTCCTTAGTGATACTGACATCGTGCACGTGGCTCTCGCCCATACCAGCGCTGGTCACCCGGACAAACTCCGGTTTGCTGCGCATGGTTTCGATATCGACACAACCGGTATAACCCATAGCAGCGCGCAGACCACCCATCAGCTGATGCACTATGGCGCTAACCGGGCCTTTGTAGGGAACGCGCCCCTCAATGCCTTCCGGCACCAGTTTTTCCATGCCTTGGCTGGAATCTTGGAAGTAGCGATCAGAGGAGCCCTGGGTTTTGCTCATGGCGCCGAGAGAGCCCATGCCGCGGTAGGACTTATACGTCCGGCCCTGATACAACTCCACCTCACCCGGCGCCTCCTCGGTGCCAGCAAACATGGAGCCCATCATCACCACATGGGCGCCGGCGACTATGGCTTTGGAAATATCGCCGGAGAAGCGCACGCCGCCGTCCGCAATCACCGGAACGTCGCTACCCTTAAGGGCGCCGGCGACATTGGCAATAGCGGAGATCTGGGGCACACCCACACCCGTGACAATACGGGTGGTGCATATAGAGCCGGGACCGATGCCCACTTTGACGCCGTCCGCACCCGCTTCAACCAGAGCCAAAGCCGCTTCGCCAGTGGCGATATTGCCGCCGAT
This sequence comes from Pseudomonadota bacterium, assembly GCA_023416875.1. GTDB lineage: Bacteria > Pseudomonadota > Gammaproteobacteria > Pseudomonadales > Cellvibrionaceae > UBA5868. The sequence goes on along the minus strand of JAEZGT010000258.1, from coordinate 7,263 downwards.
GACCTGCACATGGGGGTAGAGCTTCTTGATGCGTTTGACCCGTTCCAACACGTTTTTGGAGTGGCCGTGAGCGGTGTCGACCACCAACACGTCAACGCCCGCGGCAACCAGTGCTTCCACGCGGTCATCGGTATCGGGGCTGGTGCCTACTGACGCACCTACGCGCAGACTGCCATCGCTGTCTTTGGAAGCGTTGGGAAACATCTCCGCTTTGTTCATATCTTTCACGGTGATCAAGCCACGCAAGTCGAAGCGATCATTGACCACTAACACTTTCTCAATGCGGTGCTTATGCAGAAGGGAACGAATCTCCGCCGCGCTCGCGCCTTCTTTTACCGTCACCAGCTTTTCCTTGGGCGTCATGATGCTGGCAACGGAGGCGTCCAGATTAGGTTCGAAGCGCACATCACGACCGGTGACTATGCCCACCAGATCACCGTTGCGCAGCACCGGTACACCGGAGATTTTGTTCTTCCGCGTCAAGGCAATAAGTTCTTTGATGGTGGCGTTCGCATCGATGGTGATCGGATCTTTCACCACGCCCGCTTCAAATTTTTTCACCGCCCGGACTTCGCTGGCCTGCTGCTCGATCGACATGCTTTTGTGAATGATGCCGATGCCACCCTCTTGCGCCAAGGCTATGGCCAGACGCGATTCGGTGACGGTATCCATGGCGGCGGACATTAAGGGAATGTTCAGAGTGATTGCGCGGGTGAGCTGGGTTTTGAGAGAGACATCTTTTGCGGTAACCGTGGAAAACCCAGGCACCAATAAAACGTCATCGAAAGTGAGTGCCTCTTGAGCAATTCTCAGCATGGGGTGGCCACCTCGGAGCGGTATGGGGAGCGAGAAAAACGAAGAATTATAGGGCCTCCCACCAAATGGGTAAATCGCAAACTGGCGCAGCGACGCACCACATACCAACAAGACGCGCCATTCCCGGCGCAAAATCAGTGTGAGACCGCGTACATTCATCGAGCTAATACAAGCCGTACACTCGCGAGCAAGGAGCCTACGCGGGCACTTGAAGCGCAGCAGACGCCCGCCTCTCACCATACTGATGCGGGGGTAGAACGTGAGTGAAACAGCAGCCTCATTTTCCAGCGTTGTCAGCGAGCGGCTCGACGCTGTCGATCAGCATCTGTCGTGCGAACGATTTAATAATCAGCAACAGCAGGAGCGCTTTCGCCGCACTCGTGAAACCACCGGGCTGTTGACGCGCAATCTGAGCGCGGAGGATCAACTCCTTCAGTCCATGCCAGACGCCAGCCCCACCAAATGGCACCTCGCCCATACCACTTGGTTTTTCGACACCTTCATCCTGAAACCGCGGGGCGTCAATGCGACAACCGAGCATGAGCATTTCGATTATCTGTTCAACTCCTACTACAACCAGGTCGGTCCACAGTACCGCCGCGCCCAGCGTGGGCTTATCTCCCGTCCCTCCCTGGCGGGTGTATGGCGCTACAGGGAGATGGTGGAATCGCGCCTTTTGGATATCTGGGAGACGCTGTCGGTAGAAGAGTTGCAACTGGTCGAACTGGGCATCCATCACGAGCAGCAACACCAAGAACTGATCGTCACCGACATCAAACATGCCCTGTCCTTCAACCCGCAATACCCGGCGCTGACCAAACCGCTCATCGAATCCACAGGCGACGCAATACCCTTGCGCTGGCTGACTTTTACACCGAGCGAATCCTGGTTTGGCTGCGATGGCGATAGCGCATTCTGCTTTGACAATGAGACGCCCCTGCACCGCGCTTTCATACCGGAGTTCCGTATTGCCAACCGTCCTGCAACCAATTCCGAATACCTCGCCTTTATCGAAGACGGCGGCTATCGCGATCCGCGCCACTGGCTGTCCGAAGGCTGGGCCTGGGTACAAACCAACAGCGCGGAAGCTCCCTTGTACTGGCACAAACAGGACCGCCAGTGGTTCACCTATACCCTCTCAGGCCTCCTGCCGGTGGCGCCCAACGAACCGGTTTGCCACCTGAATTATTTTGAGGCGAGCGCATTCGCCAGCTGGGCAGGCAAACGCTTGCCCACGGAGTACGAATGGGAACTCGCCGCGCAATTTGCCGACCCGCACGGGCATTTTCTCGACAGCCGCGTAATGCACCCGCGCTGCGCCTCACGCAATCCGGCGGAGCTACAACAAATGTTTGGCGATGTGTGGGAGTGGACCCGCAGCGCCTATCTGCCCTACCCCGGCTACGCCACACCGCCGGGCGCGGTGGGTGAATACAACGGTAAATTTATGGTGAATCAATGGGTGTTGCGCGGCGGCTCCTGCGCGACACCTCATGGACATATACGCACAAGTTATCGCAATTTCTTTCCCGTCACCGCCAGTTGGCAATTCAGTGGAGTGAGGCTCGCCGATGATCTTAATTAATTCCACCTCGCAGCAGTCCGTTCCTTTTGAGCAATATCCCGCGTTCCTCATGGATGTCATTGAAGGATTAGGTAAAAGTCAAAAGGAAATTCCGTGCAAATATTTTTACGACGAACGCGGGTCCATGTTGTTCACGGAAATCTGCCAAACAGCGGAGTACTACATCACCCGGACGGAACTGCAATTGCTTAGCAAAGTATTGCCGGATATTTCCCTCCGCATAGGTCCACAGGCCACGGTAATTGAATATGGCTCGGGCGAGGGGCGAAAAATCCGCGATTTATTGCGCGCATTGCAGAATCCGAGCGCCTATATGCCCATCGATATTTCAGCCGAAATACTCTTCGATGCGGCGCGGCGGCTGAAGCGCGAATTTCCGTCTCTGATGATTCATCCGATGGTCGCGGATTACACGACGCAAATTACTTTGCCGGAAGAAATTGCCACAAACCGCCGGGGCAAACGCGTGGTATTTTTTCCCGGCTCCACCATTTCCAATTTCACGCCACCGGAAGCGGCGCGTTTCCTGCGCAATATTCGCCAGTTCCTCCAGCCTGGCGACGGCTTCCTTCTCGGCGTGGACCTGATCAAATCCCCCAACCGTCTGCACCAGGCTTACAACGATTACGACGGCGTGACAGCGGAGTTCAATCTGAATCTGCTGCGGCGGATCAATCGCGAATTGGATGGCAATTTCAAAATTCACCAATTCGAGCACTACGCGTTTTTCAACCCGCGTTATTCCCGTGTCGAAATGCACTTGGTGAGTTTGACGGATCAGGTAGTGAAAATCGGTCGTCACCAATTTTCATTTCGTGCTGGGGAAACCATCCATACCGAAAATTCCTACAAATACTCTATTGACAGCATCGCCCGTCTCGGCCAGGAAGCAGGTTTTGAGCGCGAGCAAGTGTGGACTGACGACGAAAATCTCTTCAGTGTGCACTACCTGACGGCGGTTTAAAGTGGGAAATTAGAGCGGCGCAAAATCATTCGAGCGCATGTTGAGATGATTAAAAAAGCCGGGATAACTCCCGGCGTGTAAGGATCAAAACTGATTGGCATCCAAGGCCAGCAAGTTGCCGACTCCGGAGTGGATAGCGGCAAAGTGGGTGCGGGTGCGCGGCAGGATTCTGGCGAAATAAAACTCTGCGGTTTTGATTTTAGCTTCAAAAAAGCTCTTTTCCGCAGTGCCCACTGCCAGTTTTTCCTGCGCTTTTGTCGCCGCGCGCGCCCAGAAGTACGCCAGGGAGACATAGCCCGAGTACATCAGATAATCCACCGCCGCCGCACCGACCTCCTCCGGATTTTCCATCGCTTTGAGGCCAATGTGCATAGTCAAATCGCCCCACTCTTTGTTGTGTTGCGCCAAAGTGTCGATGAGCGGCTTTAACTCGGCATTTTCCGCATTCGCTTTACAGAACTTATGAATCAATTTGGTGAAGCGGCGCAGAGTCTCGCCCTGGGTCATCAGCACTTTGCGCCCTAACAGGTCGAGGGCCTGAATACCGGTGGTACCTTCGTACAGCATGGCGATGCGCGCATCGCGCACGTTCTGTTCCACGCCCCACTCACGGATATAACCGTGACCGCCGAAACACTGCATGGCGTGGTTGGCGCATTCAAAACCGAATTCGGTCATAAAGGCTTTGGCAATCGGCGTCAAAAATGCGAGCAGATCCGCCGCCTCTTTTTTCGCTTCTTCATCCGCAGCGTGATCTTCGATATCCAGTTGCATGGCGGTGATATACGGCAGCATGCGGCTGCCTTCGGTAAAGGCTTTCTGCGTCAGCAACATGCGGCGCACATCGGGATGCACGATGATCGGATCCGCAGGACCGTCGGGATTTTTGGGGCCGGACAGCGCGCGCATCTGCAAGCGGTCTTTCGCGTAGGCCAGCGCTTTTTGATAGCCGAATTCTCCGTGGCAAAGCCCCTGTACCGCCGTGCCCAAACGCGCGCGGTTCATAAAAGTGAACATGGCGTTGAGGCCGCGGTTGGGCTGACCGATCAAAAAGCCTTTGGCACCATCAAAATTCAGCACACAAGTGGCATTGCCATGGATCCCCATTTTGTGTTCCAGAGAACCGCAAAATACCTTGTTGCGAGTGCCGTCCGGGAGAAATTTTGGAACGATAAAAAGGGAAATGCCTTTGGTGCCTTCCGGGGCATCCGGCAGGCGCGCCAATACGATATGCACGATATTTTCCGCGAGGTCGTGTTCGCCTGCGGAAATAAAAATTTTGGTCCCGGTTATGGTGTGGCTGCCGTCGGCTTGCGGTTCTGCCTTGGTTTTCAGCATACCCAAGTCCGTGCCGCAATGGGCTTCGGTCAAGCACATAGTGCCGGTCCACACCCCTTCCACCAGTTTGCTGAGATAGGTCTGGCGCTGTTCCTCAGTGCCGTGCTGAGCGATCGTGCGCATGGCGCCGTGGGAAAGGCCGGGATACATGCCCCAGGCCCAGTTGGCGGTGCCGACGCTTTCATTCATCAGCGAGCCTAAAGACTCCGGCAACCCCTGGCCGCCAAAGGCGGAGTCATTACACATGGACGGCCAGCCGGCGGCGACGAATTGCTGATAGGCCTCGCGAAAGCCCGATGGGGTTTTGACTTCGTGACCATTGAGTTGGCAACCCTCGCGGTCGCCGACAGCGTTGAGAGGCGCCAGCACGTTTTCGCAAAATTTGGCTAGCTCTTCCAGAATGGCATTGACGACATCGGCGCTGGTTTCGGCAAATTCGGGAATCGCGCGGCAGTGCGCCTCAAAATCAAACAGATCGAACAATACGAACTGCATGTCCCGGACCGGAAGTTTGATGTCTGCCATAAGTTTTGTCCTCTCAATTAAAAAATTGGATATGTGTCCTTGGCCGAAAACGCGTAAGCCCGGCCCCGCCTGTTTGAGTATAGCCGCACCGTGCCTAAGGGTTCGGATCCGAACGCCTCCGCCACAAGCGCAATAGCCAACCAGCCACCAGCCCAAGGCTAACAATCGCGATCAGGAAACCGATGCAAATCACCAGAAACGCCACGGCGGTTGCCACCGGAAAATCCCAGCCATAGATGGCGAGCGCGATAAAGGCGCCGCTGGCAATGATATGCACCCAGAGGCGGGAACGATTACGTAAACGGAATTTCAAAACAACCTCGCTAAGCCGTACGCCACAGCACCCTCGCATGAACCACAGGTAGCGAATTTCGCCAACCGCTTTCGTATAGAAGTCATTGAGTCCGTAGAGTTCTTAATAGACCTGCATTTCACGCGGACGCTCCAATACAACGGCAAGCTACGCTGGGTATAAGTGCACGGAGGGTCTTTATGCGGACAAGACACCTGCGCGTCGGCAAGGCTACGCGTATATACGCTTCCAAGGAACCTGTGTGAGATCGGTGAGTTTGCGGCATACATTTAAAGATCGGTTAGAAAGGCCACCAGCGGCTCTTTTGCAACTCGGCCTCGCAAGAGAGGAGTTGTTGCTGATAGCGCGCTGACCGCTGCTGAACCTTACGCGCGACATTTTTTAACCAGGGCTTTTTGTTGTAAGTGCGACGCACAAAGCCGCCGTGGCCTTCGTGGTACGCCAAGTAAAGGCTATAGACGTCGTGGGCCGGAATCCCGTTGCGCACCCGGCTCTGGTTGTTATACCAGCCGACGAAATCCGCTGCGTCACCAAAGTCGCGGCGGTCCGCGCCCCAGCGGCCAGTGGAACGTTGATACCAATCCCAGGTCGCGTCTTTGGCTTGCGGATAACCGTAGGCGTCGCTTAACCGAGGGCCGGGAATCACCCACAGAATTTTACGTCGCGGTGGCCTGGCGTTACCGACAAAGCCGGACTCCTGATGGATGATGGCCATAATGGTTGGAATGGTGGAATCCCAACGTTTTGCCGCTTTCTGTGCCTGTTTATACCAGCTGCGTTTTTCCTTGAAGATCGCGCATACGTCGTCCGCGCGTTTGGGTGGCGAGGTGACGCAGCTGGACAACAGCAGGCAACAAAGCCCGAGCAAAAGCAATCTCACCCCAGGCGCTCCAGCAGCTGCAGAAATTCCGCCTCATCAATGATGGGGATGCCGAGCGACTCGGCTTTGCTCAATTTGGATCCAGCACCGGGGCCTGCCACCACACAATCGGTTTTGCTCGATACGCTGCCGGCGACTTTTGCGCCCAGTGTCTCCAGGCGCGCCTTTGCCTCATCCCGCGCCATGCTCTCTAGATTGCCGGTCAAAACATAGGTTTTACCGGCCAACGGCAGTGCTTCCTGAGGTATCAACGCAATATCCGGCCAATGCACGCCATGGTCACGCAATCCCTGGATCACCTCTAGATTGCGCTGGTCGGCGAAAAAGCTGGCCACCCGTCGCGCCACCACTGGACCGACATCCTGCACCTCTTGCAGCCGCACCTCATCTGCTTCCAAAAGGCGCTCGAGACTGCCGAAATGTTTCGCAAGCGTCGCCGCTGTGGCTTGGCCGACATCGCGGATACCCAAGGCAAAGAGAAATTTGGGGAGGGTTGTGGATTTGCTGCGCTCCAGGGCTTTGAGCAGATTCTGCGCTGACTTCTTGCCCATGCGCTCCAGCCCGGCGAGTTGCTCTTCCGTCAATTCGTACAGATCTTCCATGCTGGTGATCATGTCCTTCTCCACCAGCGCTTCCACCAGTTTGTCGCCCAGACCTTCAATATCCATGGCCTGACGGCTGGCGTAGTGTTTGATGGCTTCTTTGCGTTGTGCGGGACAGATCAGGCCGCCAGTGCAGCGAACCGCCGCCTCACCCTCTACCCGTGCCACCGGGGAGCCGCAGATGGGACAGGTCTCAGGAAAAAGGATATCGCCGGCGTTCGCCGGGCGTTTGCTCTGCAC
>JAEZGT010000254.1 GCA_023416875.1 Pseudomonadota bacterium | reverse complement strand
ATCCCCCGGCCCTAACCGGCCGTGCCGGTTCAAGTCCGGCCTCGGGCACCAAAAAAATCCTCAGAAAATTAATGAATTATTGGATCCACCAATAATTCATTGTGCCTTGTCTTTCAAAACGTTCTTTTCATTTCCTCCCGCTTTCATGAATTGGTGCGCGGATTCTTTGGTTTTCATTTTCGTCGTGATCGAGCGCAGTTGTGCGTGAGAATGTCACGACGCTTGTTCTTTAATTTCGTACTCCCAGTCCATCCAGATAATGCCGGTTTATATGAAATTAAGATGAAATTGCTAATGTGTGATTTGTTTTAATTTGGGCGGAGTGTGATCTTTGCTTTTTATGTGCGCCGTTTAGGGGGCTTAGAATATTAAGCAAATTTGAAATCTATAAAGGTAAGGCGGCTCGGTTTCGTTTTAAAGGCGGCAAAAATCTATGAGCGTGGGATTTACGCTCATGGTGCTTGGCTGCACAAATAGCTTCTTTCGCAAAGCCGGGTTAAAAGTTTCGGAATATTAAGTTCGTCATCTGCCTGGCTTTAAACAATCGAAATGCTGCGGCGTTCAACAGCTTTACCCATAAAGCCGCTACAGTATGCATTTGCCGTCTCGATTAGAAATGTTTGATTTGCTTCTGTGTTTGGAAACCGGTGATAAGGAGCCGCCGCTGTGTTTTTGGATTTGTCAGAGTTGGTTGTCGAGCGTTGTTGCGACAGCCTCGGATTAGCAACAAGCGCAGCGCGCGGTCATGCGCTGACATCGAAAGGTTGTGGGCGCGCGGCGGGTTTGGCCAGCAAGAGTTGCGCGGTGCCGATACTGCGCTCCAGAAAGCCTCCTTCGCAGTAGCACAGGTAGAACTCCCATAAGCGGAAAAAGGTCTCGTCGTATCCGTGTGTTTCGAGCACATGACGGTTGCGTCGCAGATTGTCGTACCACAGCCGCAAGGTGCGCGCGTAGTGCAGGCCGAAATCTTCCATGTGGTGCAGGTTCATGTCGGTGCTCTGGCCAATGACTTCCAACATGCGGCCGACCGAGGGCAGGGCGCCACCGGGGAAGATATAGCGCTGGATAAAGTCCACTGATCGATTTGCCTGCTGGTAGCGCTGATCGCGGATGGTAATGGCCTGCAGCAGCATCAGCCCGTCGGGTTTGAGCAGATTGGCACATTGGGTGAAATATCTGGAAAGGAAGCGCGGGCCGACCGCTTCAATCATCTCAATCGATACCAGTTTGTCGTAGCAGCCAGTCAGATCCCGATAATCCTCCAGCAACAAGGTGATGCGATCCTCCAGACCCTGCTCTTGGATTTTTTGACGCGTATAGGCGAACTGCTCTTGCGATAACGTGGTAGTGGTGACCCTGCAGCCATAATGGGTGGCGGCGTAGATGGCCATGCCGCCCCAGCCGGTACCGATTTCCAGCAGATGGTCGTCTGCCTTTAGCTCCAGCTTGCGGCAGATGCGCTCCAGCTTGTACATCTGGCCTTGCTCCAGACTGGCGTCGGGGCTGCTGAAGATGGCCGATGAATACATCATGCTCGGATCCAACAGGTGCTCGAACAGCTCATTACCCAGGTCGTAATGGGCCGAAATATTGCGCCGCGAGCCTTCGCGGGTATTGCGATTTAGCCAGTGCAGCGCCTTAAGCAGCGGCCTGCGGAGGCTTGCCAGTCCACCTTCCAGGCTGTCCAGGAGATCCATATTGGCCACGAATAACCGCACCACAGTAGTCAGATCAGGACTGTTCCAGTAACCCAGTGTGTAAGCCTCGCCGGCGCCGATCGAGCCATTCCCCGCGAGCATCGACCAGAATGCGGGGTGAGTAACTTCGACTTCGGCCTGAAGCGCGCCAGCGGGATCACCAAAACGCAGGCGCTCGCCATTTTCAATAATCGTCAGTTGGCCGTGACGCAGCTGGTTCATCTGGCGCAGCACCCATTTCTTCAACAGCCCGGTGCCGACGCCGCTGGTGGTGAACACGCAGGTGGTGGCAGGGTTCAGGCTAGGGTTAGTCATGTTGAGGCTCCAGGTGTGCAGTGCGGTATTCACCGTCCGCAGGACGGTGGTCGAACACGGGTATACGTTTGAGCAGCAGGAGCAGTGCCTGCCAGTAAATGGCAAGCACAGTCTTGCCGGTCATCCAGGGAAAGTTGAGTAGGTGTCGGTGCAGGCTGTGCCGGGTCAGCTCGACACGTTCAAGCCCTAGATGTGCTTCGAATATTTTCTGTTCGCCGTCCCAGTCTTGCATGGTCACGGCCAGCCGCACGCCCGGTGTGCCAACGCGCATGCGGTACTCCAGCTCGCGGGGCAGGAACGGCGATACGTGAAAGCCTTTGTCGACGCGATGACGCGATTCGCCGTCCGGGTTCGCGGGCAGGACATAGTGATAACGCTGCCGCCAGGGCGTATTGCTGACCTCGCAGAGGATCGCGGCGAGGTTGCCGTCGGCCTCAAAGCAATAAAACAAGCTGATCGGGTTGAACGACAAGCCCCAACTGCGCGGTTGGGTCAGCAGGCAGATACGCCCCTGTGGGGTGCGCCCCAGGGCTTCGGTCAGTCGCTGTCGCACCGCATCGCGCAGGGCTATGCCCTGGCAGGTGGCATACGGCAGGTAGTCGGTTTCGCGAAAGGCGAAGGCGGCCCAGCGCGACGACCCGGCCAATGGCGATAACGCCAGTACCTCGGCCTGCTCGTCCAAATCCAGATACAGCATGCCGATCCGATAGCGAAATCCATGAAATCGCGGTAACAACCGCTGATGGCTGACCCAGCCACTGTACAGAGCGCTGTTCATAGGGGTGCCTTGAGAAGTTCAGCGACGCGCATGGCGCTGACGACGCCGTCTTCATGAAAACCATTGGCCCAATAGGCACCGCAGTAGAAGGTATTGAGTGCACCCTGCAACTCACCCCAGCGAGCCTGGGCTGCCAGTCCCGCCAAGCTGTATTGCGGGTGTGCGTAAGTGAATCGGCGCAGAATCCGCTCCGGGTCGATGGCGTCCGTCTGATTGAGGCTGACGCAGAAGGTGGTATCGCTGCGAATGCCCTGCAGAATGTTCATGTTGTAGGTGACGGCGGCGGGGTGTTGTGGGCCACCGCCTAAGCGGTAGTTCCAGCTGGCCCAGGCTAATGGACGGTTCGGCAACAGGCGGGTGTCGGTGTGTAATACGACATCGTTATCGGCGTAGGGCAGGGCGCCGAGAATCTCTGTTTCGACATGACGCGGCTGAGCCAGCAGGCGCAGAGCCTGGTCGCTGTGGCAGGCGAACACCACGCGGTCAAAGCGCTCGCTGCCGGCGTTGCTGAACAGAGTAATGCCCTGCGCGTCGCGCTCCACCCGGTGTACCGGGCAATCCACCCGGATGCGCTCAGCAAAGCCCGCCGTCAGGGGCGCGATATAGCTGCGCGAACCGCCGCTGATCACCCGCCATTGCGGCCGCTTGCTGACGGACAGAAGTCCGTGGTTCTTGCAGAAGCGGACGAAAAATTGCAGCGGGAAGCCCAGCATGTCGGCCGATGACATGGACCAGATAGCGGAACCCATGGGCACAACATAGTGCTCAATAAAGCGCTGACCGTAGCGCCCGGCAGCGAGGTAATCACCCAGCGTGGTATCGGCGGCGATACGCTCATGCTCTAGATCCGCCAGCGCATTACGGTTGAAGCGCAGAATATCGCGCAGCATGCCCCAGAATGCCGGTGACACGAGGTTGCGACGTTGGGCAAACAGACTGTTAAGGTTATTGCCGTTGTACTCGGTGTTGCTGAGGGGATCACGTACCGAAAAGCTCATTTCGGTGGGCTGCGAGGCAACGCCTAGTTGCGTCATCAACTGAATGAAATGGGGGTAGGTCCAGTCGTTGAAGACAATAAAGCCAGTGTCAATCGCATAACGGCGGCCATCCACTTCGACATCTACGGTGTGGGTGTGGCCACCGATCCAGGCGCTGGCTTCAAACACCGTGACCTCATGGTGGCGATGCAGCAGGTGGGCGCAAGTCAGGCCGCTTATGCCGCTGCCGATAATGGCGATTTTCACGCTAAATCTCCTTGGGACGTTCGAGCCAGGCGCTTGCCCAAAGCCAATTGCAGCCCTTGTGGCAGCCAGCCGAGCACATGCAGGGCGGCGATAAAAGATCCGGGAAAGGCTATTTCCAGCGGGCGTTTAGGTAAGCGCGCGACTATGTGCCGTGCGGCTTTATCAACCGGCCAGCGCATCGGCATAGGGAAGTCGTTCTGCTGGGTCAGTGGGGTGTCGACAAATCCAGGGCTGATCAGAGTTACATCAATCTTTTGATGGGCGAGATCGATACGCAGCGACTGGAACAGGTAGCGCATGGCCGCTTTGGAAGCGCCGTAGGCTTCGGCCCGGGGCAACGGCAGATAGGTGACCGAGCTGCACACGGCGACCAAATGCGGCCGAGCGGATTTACGCAGCAGCGGCAAGGCCGCTTCTACGCAGTAGGCGGCGGAGAACAAGTTGGCGCGCATAACACGCTCAATCATGCTTGCCTGAAAGTGATCTGCATCGAGGTATTCACAGGTGCCGGCATTGACGATCAATTGATCCACTGCACCCCAAAGCGTCGCCAGTTGACTGGCCATGGCGTGCACCTGCTGGCTATCGGTCAAGTCCCCGGCCAGCATCACTACCTGCTCGGGATACTGCGCGCGCAGTTGCTCCAGCGCCTGTACCCTGCGCGCACTGACAGCCACCATATGGCCTTGTTGCAATAGCAATTTGGCCATCGCAGCACCGATACCGCTGCTGGCACCGGTGAGCCAGATGCGCTTCATGCCAACCTCCGTTTCAGCCAGCCGATCACGCTGCCCATCAAGGGCACATGTTCATAAAGCAGGGCGCCGGCATCAAAGTAATCCTGATGCAGGTACACCCGCTCCTGCTGACCCAAATCCTTATGCCCCTCACCCTGATGCCACTCAAGATAGCTACAACCTTGCACCTCAATGGCCCGACCGCCGCGCAGGCGCGGATGCCGGTAGCGCATAGTCCAACGCAGGTAGCCTGCAC
>JAEZGT010000228.1 GCA_023416875.1 Pseudomonadota bacterium | reverse complement strand
GTGCATGATATCGCCAAGCGTTGGGACGGCTTCCATTTAGAGGTCATTGAGCGGCCGCTGCCGAACGTCAAACGCGCTTTGTTGATCATTGGCGCCGACATGCGCGGCAGTATCTATGGCATTTACGATCTGTCTGAGCAAATCGGCGTTTCACCCTGGTACTACTGGGCTGATGTTCCTGTTGCGAGTAAGGAGCAGATTTACGTGCTGGCCGGAACGCGCAAGCAGGATTATCCAAAAGTCCGCTATCGCGGAATTTTTCTGAACGACGAAGCGCCGGCGTTGACGGGTTGGGTGAAAGCAAATCATGGCGATTACAATCACGAGTTTTACGCCAAAGTCTTTGAGCTGTTGTTGCGTTTGAAGGCCAATTATTTATGGCCCGCCATGTGGAACAACGCATTCAACGACGACGACCCCAAAAACCAAGCGCTCGCCCATGAGTACGGGATTGTCATGGGAACGTCGCATCACGAGCCGATGATGCGCGCCGACAAGGAGTGGAACCGCTACGGCAAGGGCGAATGGGAATATTCAACTAATCGCGACAATATTTATAAATTCTGGCAGGACGGTGCGCGCCGGGCGCAACCGTTTGAAAGCCTGTTCACCATGGGAATGCGCGGACAGGAAGATGCCCCCATGAGCGAGGGCGAAAATATCGGGCTGCTGGAGCAGATCGTGCGCGACCAGCGGCAGATACTGACGGAGACTTTTGATATCCCGGTTGAGCAGGTTCCGCAGGTGTGGTGCCTGTACAAAGAAGTGCAGGCCTATTACGAAAAAGGCATGCGTGTCCCCGATGACATTACCCTACTTTGGAGCGATGACAACTGGGGCAATATCCGCCGGCTGCCGACGCCGGAAGAGCGCAAGCGCAGTGGCGGCGCCGGGATCTATTACCATTTTGATTACGTCGGCGGACCGCGCTCCTATCGCTGGATCAATACGGTACCCATCGCCAAAATCTGGGAGCAGATGCATCTCGCTTATACCTATGAGGCGAATCAGATCTGGATCACCAACGTCGGCGATCTCAAGCCGATGGAATTCCCCACCGAATTTTTCCTGCGCATGGCGTGGGACCCTGAGCGTTGGCCAAAAGAACGCCTGCAGACCTTTGGCCGGTTGTGGGCGGAGCGCGAATTCGGTGCCCCTTATGCGGCGCGTGTAGAAGCACTTATTAGCGGATACACCCGCCATAACGGCCGGCGCAAGCCCGAGCTGATGGAGTCATCCACCTATAGCCTTTTGCATTATCAGGAAGCTGAGCGCGTCCTCGCAGAGTTGCAAGTGCTGACGGATGAGGCGGAAAAGTTATACGCGGAAATCCCCGTTGACAGGCGCGATGCTTTTTATCAGCTGGTGATGCACCCGGTGCTCGCCACCGCCAACCTCACCCGTATGTACATCGCAGTGGCGAAAAACCGCCTGTACGCGCAGCAGGGTCGCAGCACTGCTGAAATTTATCGCCAGCAGGCGAAAGACTTCTTCCAACAGGACAAGCTGCTCAAAGACCGCTACCACAACATCAACAACGGCAAGTGGCGGCACTTTATGGATCAGGCGCATATCGGCTACACCAATTGGCAGAACCCAGAAGGCGACCAGATGCCGGCGCTCTATGAGTATGTGCCCGGCGACTATGCCGAGATGGGCATCGCCGTGGAGGGTATAGCAGAGGCGTGGCCCGCCGCAGTTGGCGGCGAGTGGCCGCACAAAGGCAAGCATGAACTGAATTTTGATTTTTTTGGACAGCAGACGCGCGAACTGGTGATGTTCAACCGCGGCCAATTGCCGTTTGAGTTCACTGCCACAGCTGAACCCTGGATCAAGCTCAGCCACAACAGCAGTCGTATTGAAACAGAGTTGCCGATTGGCGTATCCATTGACTGGACAAAGCTGCCGGATGGCGTAAGCACCGGCACCGTCGTCATACGCGGCACCGGCTGGCAGAGCGCAAAAATTGCGGTGACGGCAAACAAACCATCGGCCAAGCTGCGGCGCCAGGCCAAGGGCTATGTCGAAGCTGATGGTTATATCGCTATCGAAGCGGCCGGGTTTAGCAAAAGTCGCAAATCCCAGGGTTATGAATGGCAGGAAATTCCGGGTCACGGCCGCACCAACAGCGCTATTTCTCCTTATCCCGTAAGCGACTCCAGCTTCACTGATTTGAAAAATGCGCCTTATGTGGAATATCCGATCACCTTTTTCTCCACGGGTACGGTGGAGCTACAAACGGTCTTGGCGCCGAGCCTGCCATTTGTACCAGGGCGGGGACTCCGTTACGCGGTGGCAATTGGCGGCGAGCAGCCGCAGATCATCGATTTTCTCGCCGACTATAAAGATGGCGACACTGCCTGGGAGCACTCCGTTGAAGATGGTGTGCGCATCGGGCGCAGTATCCACAGGATAAATCAGCCGGGGCCTACTACACTGAAGCTGTTTATGGTGGATACAGGTGTAACCGTTCAGCGCTTGCAGATTGACACCGGTGGCCTTCAACCCAGCTAACAGGGACCACCGCAAAGCCCCCGCAAATAGCGGCGGGGCGAAATGCCCTTGGAATTTGCGGTGGTTATGAAAACCGTTGCACTTCTGCGACTGAATACCTGCGTCAGATGGCAAAAAGGTGGGTTGTCCTTTTCTATTAGCCATTGATCACCTCCATGTTTCATTACCTTCTCTGTATACCACAGGGGATTTGTGCGCACGTCTTTCGCTTCTGCGACACTTGGCTGAGCGCTCAATGAAGATATTTTTGTTATTTATCCTATTCAGTGGGAAGTACGCGTTTTATGTGCGGCGAATTGGTGGAAACTAGAGCAACAGTATTTATTCTTCGTGATCGCTCTTTATCTAGTGGACAAATGCATTTGCGCGGAATAAAAATGGCGGATTAATTCATGATGCCGACGGCGCCATACGAACAGTTGTTCAATATTGCGCGATTGATGAAAAGTCCAAATACCCGGATTTATATTATAAGAATAGTGATGTAGTTGCGTGATACCGATGGTGCAACGCGCGCAACTTGAATTTAGCGTCTATCGTTACAACGATAAAAAGGTGATTTCGGCTGCGCTCAATGCGCCGCCTGAATAGGCGCAGAATTGTAAAGCCAAAAATAATTTCAACGGGACAGCAGTTCGGGCTCACGGAGCGCCGGACTTATTGCCCCGGGCATGATCGTCCAAAATTGTTAATCACAAAATCAGCGGAGAGACTATGTCAACGTCTACA
>JAEZGT010000118.1 GCA_023416875.1 Pseudomonadota bacterium | reverse complement strand
GGTATACCCTTGCGATCTTGTCGGCTGTGTCAAAAACGAATGTGTGATTGTCGGGCCGCCCGCGTCCACCGGGGCTTTTCCCCGGCTTGTGGAAGGTCAACGGGTGGCGCTGAGGGTAAAGCTTGCGGGAGGCGTTGCGCTGATTCCTTCCGTTGTCCTGTTTATCTGTGAGATCCCCACAATACTCTTCTTCCTGGATTTTCCTCGCGACGTCGTGTTTAAGCAGGTGAGAGGGGCGCTGCGAGTCAATGTGGCCCTGCCAGTGTTAGGAACTAACGTCACCGACCGTCGATTCGAATCCGTTCCCGGAAAAATGGTTGATGTCAGTACCACCGGTGCGCGACTGCATATGCTCCAGGAATTGGGCAGTGTGGGACATAAGGTGGAAATCAAAGGGAAATTTCAGGTCGGGGATATCCAGCGCATCATGCAGATAGGCGCCACCGTGCGCGCTCGATCGGTGAGAGAAGACGGTTTTATCTACGGCATCGAGTTCAGCAGCGACGATGAGGACAAGCTTATCGTGCTGATGGGCTTTACCTTCCACGCCATGGCATTTGGCACCCTTCAAGCCATCCGGTGATTCTCTAGAGGTATTCGTGAAGCGGAGATTTTTTCTAGGCTTGCTGATCTTGACTGCGAGCGCGGTCAGCCATGCTGTTGATAGGAACCCGCTATGGTTGCCCGTCAAATATCAAACGCTCTATCTGTCGCTGATCAAGGCAGCCTCGGCAGCCGAAGAGTTGGATCGATGTCGGGAGGTGGTAGAAGGCACATTAGACTTGGATCAGAGCGCGCCAGACCATCCAATTTTCAGGATTTTGTGTCGCCAAGAAAGTGGTCTTACCTATAACGAAATGGTGGATGGGCTGAGCTTCGTCACGCTAACCACCTCTCTGGATTCGGAGAAACACCGCCATATGCGGACGCAGACTGCCTGGCAGCAATGCCGGCTGCATTTGCTCGAACGCACTCAACTAATGACGGACCTGCACTGGTTGAGTGATATCGATGCTCCGCTTGAGCCTGAGTCTATCACTGCCGAAGAGGTGCGGTTTGTCGTAGATTTTGATGCAAAGTCCATGGGGCGTGAGCTGCTGCGTTACAGGGGGGAATGCGCGGTTGTAGAGGATAAGGTCCAGGTTTCACTGCGCCGACGGCCATGAAACGGTGGGCGCTGCCTTCTTCGAGCACAATCGGAAAATTTAAGGTAAACTTGGCGCCCGGACCGGTCCGCCGGTCATGCGAAGCCCCCTGCACAGCAGGTTGGGCTGCAGTCACCCCCATAATAATGAGCGGGGCCCATGGCCCTTTTTGATCGGAGGCGTAACGGTGAGTCGTAGAAAACGTAAACACCAAGATGATGGTGATAAGGCCGAAATCGACCTGACCCCCATGTTGGACGTGGTCTTTATCATGCTGATCTTTTTCATTGTGACGGCGTCATTTGTGAAAGAGAGCACTCTGAATGTGAACGTGCCGGAAAACGCCAATGCGCCACCGCCACCGCCCTCAGAGGAAAACAAAACCATTCTGGTTCAAGTGGACGCGCAGAACGAAGTGTTCATAGATGGCCGTCGAGTGGATATACGTTCTGTGCGATCGCTCATTGCGCAGAAAAACGCGGCTAACCCAGGGGGTGGGGTAGTGGTCAGGGCTCACGAGAATTCCAATACTGAAACCTACATCAAGATTGCAGATGCCTCACGTGATGCCAGCGTCTACGACATTTCATTGGTACCTTATAAAGACAGCCGACGTTAATCTCATTTGTTGATCTATGGGCGGTTTCGATAAACGAAACTGCCCGGTTCTTCCCCCCTGTTGTTCCTCATTTTAAGTTCCCCTTATTGCTAGTTTCGCGCTAAGTGTCTGCAGGTACTTGCTGGCATTATGTTAGAGCTGGTTTTCAAACCCCACTGCGCGACCTTACTTTCTGCGCAATGCGAGGCGGTTCTGGATGTCCGCGTCCGTCGGGCTCATGAAGTTACGCGTTTGTGCGGGAGAAAAGTTTGGTTTTTGGGGGATTCATCAAGTGTTGGATTTTCAATTTGCGTTAAATCGATAGGACGCGATATACAAATGCTAAAAAAATTCATCACGAACATGATGATGCGCAGCGGGGGCTGAATAAATCATCCAAATTCTTTGCTTGTACTGAAGCAAAAGAATTAAACCCGCTGCGCAGGCTGGCGGTTAGATTCCAACGCGCGACGGCAGCCGCGCCACACAATCCGCAGCACTTTGCGGCAGACTTCGAATTGCTTCGGGTCCGCGCGCGCTGTACCAAGTCCGCAACTCGTTGGCGTAATCAAAGCGGATACCACGGTATTCCTGATCGTCAAATGTAGCTGCCGCCGCCGGCTTCAGAATGGCCTGATATTTTGAGCCAAGAAATTCAAAGGTCAGCAGCAGGCTGTAAGAAGCTCCGTTATTTCCGCTGGCGCCTAAAAGGCTCCAATGACCCTTCACCAATTCGCCGCGGGTGTTAGCGTCACCCAGTTTGCCGCTCATGTTGGCATCCTTGATGTATTTGACGCAGGCATCGAAACTTCCGCTGGTATCACTGCTATCACCATGGAAATAAAGCTCCACCTCAGAGTCACGCAGATTATTGGGCGCGCTGCCCAAGTCCATATCTGAGACACGCATTTGTCTACCGCCGAGATCACTAAACGCGGATGTGCCATCGGGTAGGCGCGTGGTGTTGCGCACAGCTTCCTCTGAATCCCAGCCGCTGTTGGCGAGATCCAATCTTGCCAGATGCGTCAGATCGGCGTCGTCTTCCATCAGCGCACTAATCAACGCGTTGCGCAGATACTGGTGATTGCTGTTGAGGAGATAATTTATAGACGAGCCAAATGTTGCTCGGTCGAAAATATTGCCACTGGCTTTCAAGGTCATGGCTTCAATCAGCTTCGCAGTACCTCTGGCCGTCGCTAAATCGAGAGCAGCATTATTTGCATTTATTAAACTGTTGATCAATTGAGATATCCCCGACACCCGCTCCGCCAGCTCTACTGGATCAACTGCCAGGTTGTGGTAGGGGAGG
This sequence comes from Pseudomonadota bacterium, assembly GCA_023416875.1. Classification (GTDB taxonomy): domain Bacteria; phylum Pseudomonadota; class Gammaproteobacteria; order Pseudomonadales; family Cellvibrionaceae; genus UBA5868. The sequence continues at coordinate 6,107 of JAEZGT010000118.1, read as the reverse complement.
GACATTTCCCAGAAGTCGTAATAATCCAGCACAGCCAATTCAATTTGATTTAGCACTTGCGTGATACGCACGGGGCTTTCAAGAACCTCATCGAGATTTGATGCTCCGTTGCTGAGATGCTGGGCAAGGTGAGAATAAACGTCGGCGCTAATATCGTTCATGGCGCCGACCTGAGAGCCAAGGTCATCATATTGATCGTGAATGGATTGGCTGATGATGCTGACCGATTTGTGCAATCGTAAGGCGAGACTCAACAAGTGCGCTGAGACATTGCCGTTTCCAGTGTTGAAGTAGTCCTGATCCAGATCGTCTTCGGAGATATTTAACGCGTTGAGTATTGCAATTTTTTGCTGCTCGCTGCGCACGTCCGTTAATAAGCTGGTCAACGGAGAAATAATGATGGAGCCCTGGTGGCCTTGAGTAACACGACGACTCAGCTGTCCAAAAAACGGTTCGCCGGTCATAACGTCATAACCACCGTCGATGCGGATAACGGCATCAGCCAAGTGGCGATTGATGCGCAGGCAAAACAAACGCTGGCTGGCAGAGGCATCTGCTGCGCAATAATCGGTTTGTGTAGCAGGGTTATAGGAGAAATAACCGTCGTTATCCGTAAATGCGAAAGGCTCCCACGCGTCCCGAGTGCGATTGTTGTCGTAATCGATAAACACCGTTGACCGAGCGAGATAACCGTCGATGGCAAGACCCTGAATGACTTGTGGTGTGGTGGAGCTTTCGGCTTTGTCCTGTCCTGTTCCGCCGCAGCCCCAAAGCGTGGCAAAAAGAGAAACACAAGCAGCCATTTTTAATCGCGAAAAATCGCGGTGACCTAAGATCGACATGTTGATACTCCGGAATATCCATTCAACAGCGGAAGTGGAAGGTTAAAATTTTTCTTCAAATGCAATTGTCAGAGCGAAGCTGCGCGGAGCCTTGTCGCCGTCGATAACAACATCGTCCAGCGCGACCTGGGCATCCAAGGTAAAGACATCAAACAGCGAAATGCCAAATCCCGCAGCGGATAACTTGGAGCCGGCGAGATTCTTCTGATAGCCCAAACGGATATCCGGGAGCCATGTTGAGGTGGTATTCAGCGAAGTGGAGATGTTAAAGCGCTGAGTTTCATCGCCGACTATGTCGTCGTAGGGAGCGAGATCGACGGAGGCGTTGATGGCCCAATTTGCCGTCGGAAACACTGAGCCGTCGAGGGTCGCCGCTGCATGTTTGGTATGTTTTTCGTTGGCATTGATACGACCTTTTTCGTAGGCAAAATACGCCGCCGCTTCGCAGTTGTTGCGCGCGAATGAGCCCTCGCCGAACTGCTGGCAATTGGTGCCGATGCTGCCGTAATCGAAAGAGGGTGAGTTGATGTTGCTCAACAGCAGTCCGGCGCGGTAGTACTTGCTCAGCCAGGAAATGCCGACGTCCACGCTGACATTAGTGGTGGACCTGAGATTATTGTCGTACTCGTCCTCGATCAGATCTTCTACATCTTTTCCTCCCAATTGTTGCAGAGCAATGACTTGCTTGCTGAGTTCCATGTTGAGCAATTTGACTTTGGTTCCGGCATACAACTGGCCGCCCCATCTGGCGACTTGTTTTTCATCGAGCATGGGGCGGGCGTAGCCGATGGCAAAGCGTTTTTCGATTCCGCTTTTCAAATAGGCAGCGGAGCCGGTGGAAAAACTGGTGTGCTGATCATCATATTCCAGGGGTTCATCCAGCAAGCTGAGCCTGATCTGAGTATCAACAGCAGCTTCTACAAAGTAGGTGCCGGAAAATTCGCTGGGGCGCCAGTACAGCGGCAGGAGTGGAAGATGTACGCCGACGGAAATTTTGGTGTAGCCAGATTCACCCATGGCGGTAAGCACCCGGTTGAATCTATCTCGGGTCTCTTCCATGGAGCCATCGGCAAGTGACGGGTCATCAAGAAGATCGATGAGTTCATCGAGATCATCGGCGAAGTCATTGACGTCGCCTACTTCGCCGGACAGGGCGATAGTCGGCAGATAGTTGATTCGCCACTTTTCATCTGGGGCAACGGTATAGGCCGCCACCGCCGGATTGACCGTGGCGGAAAAAAGCGAGTGCCCGTTGCTGGTTGCGCCTGTAGTTAAAGTGGCGCCTGCGGGGATATTGCCGGAATCGGCAAATGACCAACTGCTTATTAACCCAATAGCAATTAAATAGGTTTTGTTCACAAACGCTCCTGTATTTGAAGGGGAACGCGTCGGGGGTCGGTTCAACGCGCCTATCAATAACAGCAGCTAAATCTATTTTCCTCCAGGCTTATGCCAACATGTTCTGGATTTCTCTTCGACTGAAAAAAAAAGCCATAATCATTTTATGAGGCTTCGTGTCCGAGCCAAACATCCTCCGCCCATTCCCATATACTTTCCCATTGCTGATCGGCAAATTTGCCGCGCGACCATAGATGCACCAACCCGTCGGGGTCGATACAAAAATATTCTTCGCTTCTTTGGCAGATGGGAATCAAGTGCCGCGGCATACCGCTATTCCATGCTTCCGCTGCCAACTCGGGGATGTAGGTGTGAGAGTGAGAATCGGCGGCGGTGGCGGGCTCCAACGCACCGCAGACGACGTCGCTGACGCTGAGAAGAAATTCGCGATACTCCGCAGGTAGGGTGAGAAACAATTGTTCTTCAACGTCGATGAGATCGTCTTCAGTGGGCAATTCCAGTGGCACTGGTATGTGTTCGCAACGCTCACGCAGCGCAAGAATTATTTCGTCCATCGGTTTTCCCTCAATAAAATGGCGGGAGTATAAAAGGCCGCTTCACTAGTATCCACAGCATTGACTTTGGTGTGATTAAAATGCGTTTTGATGTCATGAAAGTGCATGGGAGCCAAATCAAAGCGCTCAGAAAAAGAATGGGTTTGCAGGAATTATCCGAACCTTTTGGGCCGGAATTGAAGTGTGTTGGATGTCTCCTTCTTTTCACCCTGGCAGAGTATAATGCGCGGGTTTTGATCCGCTAGCTGACGGATTCTTCTGTGGCAAGCAGGACCACAGAATTTGCCTAAAACTATAAAGTCGCCCGACCGTCATTGCGCGAGGCGAGTGTGTTGTCCAGGAGCGAACTCTCCTCAAGATGCCATGAGAGTCTTGTCACATCTGGCGCGTTATTTGCGTAAGCTCCGTTGGTCGTCAATTGATTAAATTTTGATCGCCTGATAGGGTAAATCCTATTCTGCAAATCCGGCTTTGCCACCCCCTGGTCGAGCTTTAGTAAGTCAGCGCCTGTTGTATAGAAACTGAGGTATAGACGTGAATTCATCTAGTAACAATAGTCTGAAGAATAAAAGACAAAATAGGCTGTTGCTGATGCCCCTCCCGCCGCACCGTCGCCTGTCGCGTTGTATTGCGGCGTTGTGTGGAGCGACTTTAGCGTCCGCATCATCGTTGGCATTCAGTCTGGGGCTGGGGGAATTTAACCCCCGCTCTTTCCTGGGGCAGCCGCTGAGCGCGTCTATTGAGTTGGTCAGCATTGAGGGTGATATAGACCTCAATACGCTTATCGTGAGGCAAGTAACACCTGATGAAGCGTCGAAAATGGGTGTCGATATTCTTTACGTGCCCTACAGAATCAACTTTGAAGTGGATGCCAAATCCGGTACTCCTTTAGTCTCCGTGACATCCGCTGAGCCGATCAATGAGCCCTATCTCAGTCTTATGATCGAGCTGCGCTGGCCCAAGGGTGTTGTGTATCGCGAATATCCGGTTCTGCTGGATTTACCTCCGGTGACGCCGATGCGGGAGGCCAGACCCGAGCGGCGCCAAGTCAGCGCACCGTCCACCCCGCCGCAGCAAAGCATCAGCAGGTCTCCTTCGCGTGCGCCTGTGCAGTTGCAGCTAGAGCCATTAGCGACCGATGACGGCAAGTACAAGGTGCAACCCGGAGACACCCTTTCGAAAATCGCTGCGCGCTGGCGAGAAGGGACCAGTCAGAGCCTAGGTGATACTTCTCAATGGCTTTTCGAAAACAACAACCATGCCTTTGCCAATAACGATATCAACCGGCTGCGCGCTGGCGCGGTATTGCAGATGCCGGATCTGTCCGCTTTCCGCATGGATGAAGAACAGGGCGCGAGCAAACCGCCGAGCTTGGCACCCTTGCCCGAGCAGGGCTCCGGCGAAGGGTTGACGTCTTCCACCACTACCAATTCCGGTGAGGCGCCCCCGGCCAATGCTCGGCGGGTGGGCAATGACGCGGTGCAAAGCCGGGATATGCGCGGTTTGTTAACGCTGGGAACAGAAAATCGCGACGATAAAACCCGCGAATTGATCGATATGCTGGTGCGGGAAAATGAAACCCTCAAAGCCCGCATGGAGAAGCTCGAAAATTCAGAATATTTGGAGACTTTGAAACAACTGATCGTGTTGCAGCGCCAGCAAATTTCTGATCTGCGACAGAAGCTCGGTGTCCCCGATAATGATATAACTCAGGAAATGGATAACTTGTTGGGCCAGATCGGAGTGTCAGCTGCTGAAACCAAAAGCGTCGATCTATCCCTCTCTACTCCGAACACCAACATAGCGCCGGTGGAAATCTCAACCGTTGAATCGGTTATCGAGGTTGAGCCGGCGATTGCGCCCCCTATGGTGGAAACCGAGCGCCGCGGTTGGCTGGTATGGCTGATGTTGGGAGCTGCTGCGGCGCTTTCTGCCTTGTTTATTGGCATGTTCGCCTATTACCGGCGCATGGTGCCGGCGAAACACCGGGAGGAAGATGTCGTGATTTCGCCGCCGGCCAGAGATTATTCGTCCCGTGCAGAACCGACATTGTCGAGTTTTCAGCCGCATCGTGAAGAACCTGTTGCGGCCTTAAATGATTTCGACGGTGATTTGACTCCGGTCTACGCTCATAAAAAGAAAGATGAAGATAATTGGCTCGGCGAGAAAGTTGTGGAAGCCGATGCGGATGCGCAGGATTTGGATGCAACGATTCGCGAAGTTCAGGAAGCCTTTGAAGACCTGGTTCTTGACGAAGATGCGCTAAACAATCTCGAGGGTATCGAAGAGCAGGCGCTGGAAGGGCTTACCGAAACTTTCCCACAAGAGCCGGTTGCCAATATTGCACCTGTGGCAGAGGCGAAGGATAAACCGAAAAAAGACAAAAAAGGCAAAAAGGGTCAATCCAACCGCCGCCCCGACGAAGAAGTTCGTATGTCCATCGCGGAAAAAATGGCGCAGTACAACCCGGATGAATATCGTCAGGAAATGGAGAGCCTTGGTCTGTTGGAGTTAGACGAGCTTTCAGGAATTGAAGAAAGCAGTGAAGAGGAAATAGAAACTGTCGTCTACCGAGCCATGATGTTTTGTGAATTCAAAAAATTCGACAAAGCGCGTGAGTTGATCGAAGGGCATATGCAAATCGTGAGTGACACAAGACTAACCGCCGCATTGGAACAGGTGGAAAGTCTTGAAAAAGAAGCTGCGCAGGCCAGCGCTAAAAAAGCAATTTAAAAGTACTTTAAATGATGAAATAAACCCAGCTCTGCTGGGTTTATTTTTTTATGCGCGGCGATTTTTTCGCAGTGATCGCTTTGGCTGGTTTGCTCGGTAACAAGGGTTTAAGAAAGCGGCCTGTATGAGAGGCAGGAATGGTGCAAATGGTTTCTGGTGTGCCTTCGGCAATAATCTGACCGCCGCCGCTACCGCCTTCTGGCCCCAGATCGACAATCCAGTCCGCCGTCTTAATCACATCCAGATTGTGCTCGATCACCACCACTGTGTTACCGCGGTCGCGCAACTGATGCAGCACAGTCAGGAGCTGCTGAATATCGTGGAAATGCAATCCTGTGGTCGGCTCGTCAAGAATATAAAGAGTTTTCCCCGTATCTCGTTTAGATAATTCGCGAGCAAGTTTGACGCGCTGGGCCTCTCCGCCAGAGAGGGTAGTGGCCGATTGGCCGAGTCGAATGTACGACAAGCCCACGTCCATCAATGTTTGCAGTTTGCCGGCGATAGCAGGTACTGCGTCGAAAAATTCGCGCGCGTCTTCAACGGTCATTTCCAAGACTTCGTGGATATTTTTGCCTTTGTAATGCACGTCGAGAGTTTCGCGGTTGTAGCGCTTGCCCTT
>JAEZGT010000071.1 GCA_023416875.1 Pseudomonadota bacterium | reverse complement strand
CACAACAGAAAAAAAGAGCGGGAGGCCATGCGGTGTCCTCAGGACGAAAAAAGTGTGGATTAATTAAAGGATAAAACAGGGAATCGGGTTTAACAGGGGAAAAATTGTGGCGAATTATGGCACAGGTTAGCGACAAAGGTTCTGCCAAGAGAAAAAGGGGTTTTTGAGAATGGAACTGAGGCTGAACGCGACAAAAAAATTTGCTTAAACGTTAAACATCCACAGCTTCGCCAGCTTGGTCTGCACTTGTGGCAGGGCGAGTTGATCGAGTTGGGCGAGGCCATTGGTGAGGATTTCGGTGATGTTATCAGGGACTTCTTTTCCCAAGCAGAGCTGCAACTGCCGCTTGAGTTTGTCTATGTGGTAGATGATTTCCTGCATCATCAGATAGGCCTCCTCTACCTCGTGATACGCATAGGTGAGTTGTTCTGCCTGAATCTGATCGAGCCAGCGAATATAAGCGCTGTTGACGATGCCGGACTGGGCGATGGACATGGTGATGTGAATAACGGCGTTTTGCAGGCTCGCCAGTTTCGGATCTTCATGGCGAAAACCGATGTGGCCTGCAATTTCCGCTGAAATATCGGCGCATTTTGCGATATAGGCATTGCGCTCTTTTACAGCGGCAATCACTTCGTCCGCCAATTCATGGGGGATGCAGTGTTGGGTTTGGGGCGGTAATTCCCGCAACAACATGATCAGCTGTCTGGTCGCCAGACCGAAGCGGCTGTGCTGATTCATCTGCACAATGGGAACCAACTCGCGCAGAGAACGTTTAAACGGGCGGAAGTGTTTATTGAAAATTGCATTGACGCTGTCGAGCAGATTGAGCAACTGGCCCTCGTATCCAAGCGTGGAACCGAACTTGCCGCGTGGATAGCCGGTGCCGTCGATATTTTCGTGATGCTCCAGAATCGCTTTGGCGACGTTGCTATTGATACCGGGTATTTCTTTGACGATGTTGAAACCTATAACCGGGTGTGACTGAATCTGTTTCCACTCATCCAAAGTGAGTGCGCTGTTTTTGATAAGTACTTGGCCATCGATATGAACCATGCCGATGTCGTGGCACAGGGCCGCGAGAAAAAACTCCCGGCGCTCGATCTGATTAGGCGGTAATTTCCGCGTCAGTATGGTGCCCAGCCACGCGCAAAACATGGCTTGCTCGAATACAGTAGGCAGGGAAAGGGAGAGAACGGTCAGTTTTTGACGCAGCAGAGTGAATTGACAAAAGTACTGGCAAAAACTTTTGAGCTCACCGAAATCGGTAAATCGTTCGACGATAAATGCGGTGCAGGGATGACTACCAAGATAGACGGAAAAGCACTCCAGCAACATCTCTGCGTTGAGCTCATTCTCGACAATAACCGAATGTTCCAGTGGCTTCAGCAGCTTAAAACGGGTGATCTTATCCACCATTTGTGAATCAATGCGGGAACCCTTTTTGACAAGGATTTGACCCTGGGCATTACAAATGTCATCCGCGGCAACGACGTCCTGAACTTCGTTGACCGTAGCCAAATGGCTTGCATAGGCATCCATAAGATGGGTGCATCCTCCTCACAATGCGGAACGATAGATGTGATCACCCACTAGATTCCTTTGGGTGATAGGTGCTGCGATGATCTGAGTGAGTATAGTCAGGAATATTGCGGACGCGAATTCAGGCGCCGCGAAGAATGAAAATTGCGCGTAGGTCGTTGACGTTGGTGCGAGTAGGGCCGGTAATCAACAGATCCTCGAGAGCGGCAAAAAAATGATAGCTGTCGTTGGTGCGCAATAACTCCGTTGGCGCCAAACCCAGCTGCACGACCCGCTGCAGGGAATCTGGCTGGAGAACAGCGCCGGCGTTGTCCTCCGAACCATCTATGCCGTCGGTATCCGCTGCCAGCGCGTAAATATCAGGGCGACCATCCAGGGCCAGCGCGAGGCTGAGAAGAAATTCGGTATTGCGTCCGCCTTTTCCCTGGCCGCGCATAGTGACGGAGGTTTCGCCGCCCGAAAGCAGAACGCAGGGCGCGCGCGCAGGCTCCCCTGCGTCTTGAATGGATTTGGCGATGCCGGCCATCACCTTGGCGACCTCGCGGGATTCCCCTTCAATCTGATCCCCCAAAATAATCGGCGTAATGCCATTGTTGCGGGCAAACTCAGCGGCTGCCTGCAGCGCCTGTATGGGTGTGGCAATGAGATGAAAAGGATGATTGCTCAAACTGCCGGGCTTGGGGGTTTCCGAGCGGGGATCCTTCAGCCATTTACGCACCACCTCCGAGATTGGGATGCAGTATTCCTCCATAATCGCGAGAGCCTGTGCCGATGTTGTGGGATCGGCCACCGTGAGACCAGAGGCGATCACAGCGGGATCGTCACCGGGCACATCAGAAATGGCAAAGGTGGTGACTGATGCGGGCTCACACAAGTGCGCGAGACGGCCACCTTTTAATGCGGAAAGATGCTTGCGCACGCAGTTGATCTGCTCAATAGCAGCGCCGCTGCGCAACAGCTCGGCGCTGATCTGCTTTTTTTCCGCTAGGCTGACGCCATCGGCCGGTAGAGTCAAAAGCGAGGAGCCGCCGCCGGAAGCGAGGAAAAAGACTTTTTCCTCTAGTTTGCGCTCCTGTAGTAACGCGGCCATCTGTTGCGCCGCCAGCTGACTGGTTTCATCCGGAAGCGGGTGGCCGGCTTCCACGACGCGTACAAATCGGCATGGCTCGGAGTGGAAATAGCGGGTAACCACCAAGCCCCGCAACGGCCCCTGCCAGTGGTCTTCAAAACTTTGCGCCATAGCCGCAGCGGCTTTGCCGGCGCCCAATACCAATGCCGGGGCTGATCGTTCATCCGGCAAAAACAGCGGCAAGCGTTGCCGCGGATGGGCGGCCGCCACGGCGTGACCGAACAGTTGGCGGAGAAAATCGATGGGCGAATCCATGGCGACCTCCGAGAATAAAGTGGCCATCATTTCCGATCATCGTAATGCGCGCAATGCGCAGCGCATATGACTAAGCGAGGTTAGTTGAGAGTGGGGATTTGGAGTAGAACTGGAATGCCTGAGATGAATGGGTTCAAACGCGTAAATAACGAAGCTCTCCTGCACATTGCAGTATGTCTGCATTGTGCAGGAAAGCCTGAGTTCCGCCGTCCGTGGTAAAAGCTGATTCCTTAAAGTCCCCAGCAGTCCGTTTGAGATTTGGAAATCCTTGTCAGGGCCAATTCCGTGGCGTTTCTGTTTTGTCCTACCCGTCGTTTCCCTTGGCTTTCCTTAATTGGGCTTGTCCTTTAATTCCCGCTGATTCCCTTTGCCCCAAGCGTCCTGGCTTTCCAGTCCTTATCCTTTACTTTGCTCCCCCTGAGCCGATGCCATCCCAAGTCCTTTGCATCCGGTGGGCTCATCCTTGATTCCCGCCGCCACCTACCTGTGTCGCGCCCCTTCCTGGCATCCTGCCAGCGGCGTCATCCTCCGTTGCCGCGTTTGTCCTTCCGGCGTCTTGCCGTATTTCCTTGTCACCGTCCCTGGTGGTTGAGGCTCTTCCGTGTCCCTGCTGTATGTCGGCCATTTTCCAGGTTTGGCTGGGGTGGTAATAGTGGCGGAGCGCTGATTCCTTTGTAGGAAATTGACCATATAGGTGTGTCAGCCAAAAGCGGGTATGGGGAACGCGGTCATTGCCGCTGTCCGGTCCGCTGGCTACAATTCTGCGGCTCCGAGGCTCGGCCCCCGGCGGCTGCCGGATTCGGCGCCCGTCTTCTCACAATGAGATCACTATGAACGAACGCCAGCGCATGCAATACCTGGAAGCCATGGGCATTACCATGTTTGTGCCGCGCTGGATTCTGCCGCGCGCGCGCATGTCGGAGCAGCTCGCTGTAGTGGAGCTCGAGGACGAGGAGGTAGAAAAGCCTCCCGTTGAATCTGCATCTGCGCCATCACAACCTGTCGAAATGCCTGCCGCTCCGCGCCCAGTGCAAGCGGCGGTCAGTGAGATCATGGACACCTTGCGACCCCAGACACGGGTCGAAGCATCTCCTATTGAAGAATCTGCACCCGCACCAGCTCGCACCGCCGACGAACAGCCGGCGCGATTCGCTCTGAGCATCTGGCGACCCGTCCCTGCTTTGATGATTCTCGATACCCGCCACGCCGGACAGGCACTTCCCACTCATGCCCTGCTTGACAATATTCTGCGCGCAAAAGAGGTGGCATTGCCGCCCGCCAAGCCGGATATCCTCCTGTGGCCACCAGCCGGGGTTGCTGCCACCTCAGGTTGGGGCGCTGCCCGCGAAATGGTGCAGGCATTTCTGCAGGCGCGGCTGGAGCGCCAGCCGGCGCGTTATCTGTGGCTGATGGGGGAGAGCGCTTGTCACGCGGTGCTACCCGATCATCCCTACCAGGACAACCTCGGCCGTGCCATCAATCTGGATTCTCTCGCCACTCTTGCAGTGGTGCTGCCGTCCCTCGCGGATATGCTGTTGCAGCCCGAGTTGAAAGCGCACACCTGGGCGGCGATCCGTTCTCTGCATGTCCGTTGAGTTGCAGTTGCCACCGGGCTTTAGCCTGCATGGGGAGCACTTCGAGCCGGCGCCATTCACTGCGGCGGATATGGACGCAATTGTCGCGCTGGAGCAGCGTAGCCACCCCCATCCGTGGAGCCCGGAAAATCTGCGCAGCTCGCTCGGCCATCACTGCTGCATAGGCCTGCGCCGGGACGGCCAATGGGTCGCTCACGCGGTACTGTCATTTGTGGTGGGCGAGGCCGAGCTGCTGTTGTTTGTCGTTGATAAGAACTGGCAGGGGAGAGGTGTGGGCAGTCGGTTTCTACAGTTGCTGGCACAGGCGGCGCAGCAGAAGGCGCAGACCATGTTTCTGGAAGTGCGGGCCTCTAACGAACCCGCCATAGCCCTCTACGAAAAAATCGGTTTCAACCAGGTCGGTATCCGCTCCCGCTATTACCCCAGCGGCAAAGGTGGCCGCCCTGAGGACGCCTTGCTCTACGCCCTGGATCTCACCTTCCTGGACGCGTGAACTGCGCAGCCGCAGCAACCCCAATTTGGTTATACTTGCGCCTTTTTTTGAGCCAGTACCCGGAATGACCGACCTTCTCGCAGACATCAAACGGCGGCGCACCTTCGCCATTATTTCCCACCCGGACGCAGGTAAAACCACCATTACAGAAAAGCTGCTGTTGTTCGGCAATGCCATTCAGTTAGCAGGTTCGGTAAAAGGTAAACGCGGTCCGCATGCAAAGTCCGACTGGATGACTATGGAGCAGGAGCGCGGAATTTCGGTGACCTCATCGGTCATGCAGTTCCCTTATAAAGAGCGCATCGTCAATCTGCTCGATACCCCCGGCCACGAAGACTTCTCTGAGGACACCTACCGCACTTTGACGGCGGTGGATTCAGTGCTGATGATTATCGATGGTGCCAAAGGTGTCGAAGACCGCACCATCAAATTGATGGAAGTCTGCCGTCTGCGCGACACGCCAATTCTGTCGTTCATCAACAAAATGGACCGCGATATCCGCGATCCGGTGGAAGTGTTGGACGAGATCGAAGAGGTACTCAAAATTCGCGCCGCGCCGATCAACTGGCCCATCGGTATGGGAAAAGAATTCAAAGGTGTTTACAACCTCTACACCGACACCATCCATATATTCCAGCAGGGCATGGGGCACACGATTCCGGATGATATTCAGATCCAGGGATTGGGCAGTCCCGAGGCGGATAAATTGCTCGGCCTTTACGCTGACGACGTGCGCGCGGAGATCGAACTGGTGCGCGGCGCTACCCACGAATTTGATCTTGACGCTTATTTGCAGGGCAAATTAACGCCGGTGTTTTTC
>JAEZGT010000013.1 GCA_023416875.1 Pseudomonadota bacterium | reverse complement strand
GCCCAGCCGCGTACCGCGTGGCGCTATGCCGCGTTCGACGGCGGCCTCAGCGATGGCTTCATAGTCGATACCGCGACCGTCATCACGGCATTGCACGACCACCGTATCGCCGGCACGGGAGAACTCTAGAGTGATGCGTCCCGCCGGCGGCTTGCCCGCCGCCGCGCGCTCTTCCCCACTGTTTTCCAGGCCGTGGTCAACGGCATTGCGCAGCAGGTGCATAATCGGGTCCACCAGGGTGGTGAGCACCCGGCTGTCGGCAAGAACCTCTTCGCCCTTGATGTCCAAAGTCGCCGATTTACCCGTGAGACGCGCCGCCTGGCGTACGCAGCGCTGGAAGCGGCTGCTGAAGACACTCACTGGCAACATGCGGATGCTGAGCAGCAATTCCTGGGATTCAAAACCGAGCTGGCGCTGGTTGAGCACCAGGTTTTTCAGAGATTTGACTTCACCTTCCAGGTCGATAAACGCCTCGTGGGCGTCCGTGGTCACTTCGTGCAACTGACTGGCGAAACTGTTGAGCTCGTTGTAGCGCTCCAGCTCCAGGGGGTCCATGTCCTCTTCGCGCACGCCGCCAGCGGCGGATGCCATGGCGGTTTGCAACTCCAGCAAGCGCTCGAGATCCTGAGCGAGCTGGCGCAATTGTGCGTGGTAGGACTCGGCGGCGCGCACGCCGCTATTGATCACATCCAGACGGCTGAGAATCTGAGTGTTGCCAATCTGGCTTTCACCGCTCAAACGCAACAGTTCCTGCGCCTGAGATTCACTGATATTCAGCGTGGTATCGAAGGTTTCCTGCGCATCTGCCGGAGGCGCGGGTTCGGATTGGGGTGTCGGTTTTGGCTCGACAAATTGAGCAGCAGATTTCGACACCTCCGCACGAACCTCATTTACGGGGGCTACCGGCCGATGATAAATATCCTCCAGCAGCGGAATTTCCTCGGACTTAACGGCATCGCCCATCCGCGCTGCAACTTGGTTGTCCGGCGCTGTGGATTCCACCGAGATGGCGCAATCTGCTGATGGAGCAGCCGAAAGGAGCTGGTCAAATATCGCCTCCTCCGCATGCTCAATCCCGGACTCCTCGAAAACATCAACTCGCTCGTGGCGGGCAAACGGCACCACATTGCTGCGCGCAGGGGGCATATCGCTCTCGCGCTCACCGACGCTACCGCGCAGCAGTTCGAGCACCGACTCCATCACTTGGGGCAGATCGGATGGCCTCGGTCCAACACCTACCAGAAATTCCGAAATCGCCGAAAGACAATCCGCCGCGTCCTGCAACAGGAAGCCCAAGCGCGGTTCTTTTTTGGCTTGTTTGGCGGACAGTTCCAGCAGGTCTTCGAGGAAGTGGGTGAGATTGGCTATGCCCTGAATACCCACCACGTTGGCGGCACCTTTGAGGGTGTGGGCGATACGTTGGGCGATGCGCAATTGCACATCGTCCTCCATGATCAGGTACTGCTCTACCGCGCGCTCGAAAGCACTGACCTGGTTGGGCAGCTCCACCAGAAGGCCGCGCAACAATTCCGGATTGATGTCCTCGCCTACCGCGAGAGACGTCATAGCCGCCGTCACCTCGGCGGGATATTGCGGCGCAGTTTCGTCCAACAGAATTTCGGTGTGCTGAAATTGCTCTACTAGGGCCGCAGCATCTGCGTCGTTCAGCGGCTTGGGCCAAGCCGGATCTGCCAAATATTGCAATAAGGCTTCTGCGGCTCTTTGTTCATTGCGTTCATCGCCGATGTACTGCAAATAACCGAGCAGCATCACGCCCCAGGACTGCACCAACTGTTGCAGCACCAGCGCCGGCTTTTCGGTTGCGGTCACCATCGACTGGAAATTAGCAATCAATTTTTCGCAAGACGAGGCAACACCGGTGAGACCGACAAGACGCGCAGCATTGCCTATATTTTCTGCCAGGACTTCCGCCTCTTCGAGGCATTGATTTCTGGCGATAGTATCGTCACCGGCTAAAGGCGAATAATCACCGCTGATAATTTCCGCGAGCTCATTGCGCAACAAATCGACAAGTTCTTGTTGTTGTGAAGAAATTGTCACGAGTTTTCGCCCTCGGCCTGTGATTTCTTAGAAAAAGATTAACCAGCTTTCGATACGACTTCGACAGAGTCTTCCATCGCAGCGACATCCTGCAGAACCGGCGCGGTAAGATTTTCCGGCAGGACAAAGACGTTTACCCGCTCCAACAACACTTCGGCGAAATGTTTGAGGCTGTCGGTGTGGCGTTTTTGCTGCACCAGTTCGCCACCGGTTTTTTCTGTAAAGTGGCGAATCAGGTTGGCGCGGTCGCGGATTTTGTTGGAAATCTGCGCCTGCTGCACGGAGCTGTGGGAGATCACCTGCACGGTTTCCACCAGTTGGCGGGTCGCATCCTCTGTGACTTCCATGCGTTTCTCAGCCTGCTCACCCAAACGGGTGCCCTCCGCCACCTCGGTAATCAATTTGTTCATGATGTTCACCGTGTCCGAGGTTTCCACGCGGATATTATTCACCATGGAGGCAATTTCGGCCGTGGCTTCGCGGGCGTTTTCCGCCAAACGCTGAACCTCGTCCGCAACCACCGCAAAACCTTTACCGGCTTCACCCGCTGATGCTGCGTGCATACTCGCGTTCAACGCCAGAATATGCGTGCGCTCCGCGATGGTATTAATCAAATTCACGATGCCCGAAATTTCCTGAGAGCGATCACCCAAGCGCTTAATACGCTTTTCCGTTTCCGAAATGGTTTCGCGAATGGTTTGAATTCCACGCACCGTGCGCATTACCGCATCGCGCGCCTGCTGGGTATCTGCAATGGTTTTCGAGGCAATGTTGTCCGCCGTTCCCGCGCGGGTGGCGATCTCGTTCATCGCCCGCGCCGACATATCCAGCGCCTTACTGGTTGCAATAACTTGCTTACGCTCGTCTTCCGCAACTCGCACTACCGCACTGGACTGGCGCTGCAAAAGATCGGAAATGGCATTGACCTGCTCGGAAATATCTTTCACCTGCGCCAATGTCTTGGCAGTTTCGGTGGTGAGCAGGTTTACCGCGTCGGAAATGGTGCCGGTGATATCCGCCGATACGGGCACTTTGATGGTGAGGTTTTTCTGAGCGATGGCGCCGAGGGCGCGGATCAGCGAAATAATCGAGTTGTTCAGCTGCTCGTTTTCCAGCGACTGTTCTTCCAGGGTGCGAATTCTTTCGTCGAGCAGAATATTGAAGGCCCGCCCCAGATCACCCAGTTCGTCTTTTTGCGGCAAGCGCACCCGCGCTTTCAGGTTGCCCTTGTTGATGCGACGAATCACGTTTTGAATGTGCGCCATGGGGAATACGATACTTTTGTAAATGAAAAACACCCCGACCGCCACGGCCATCACCACGGTAAAACCCAACCCGACGAAGGTCACCATGGAAACCTGTGATTTATAGGCGTTTTCTGCTGCGGCTTTGCCCGCGTATTCACGGAGATGTTGGCTGGCGCTGGTCATGCTGGCGGTGAGTTGGCCACCCATATCGCGCAACTGACGCTGCAACGCGGCGATTTGGACGCTGATCGACGCTACCTGATCCAGTTTCTTGGAATAGTCATCCAACGCAGTTTTTATCTGAGTTTTTTGTGCATCTGACAAATTCGATGCGGCGAGTTCCGAAAGAAAGGCTGACGAGTAGCGATCAATTTGTGCGAGGGAATTTTCGTTCAGATTGGTAACAAATTCCGCTTCCGCCTGGCGCATGCGCAAATATTCTCCAAACAAGGGAATATTGCCTACATTGCGTAAGGCATCTTCCAGGCTTTCCGCCGCAGCCCGCAACTCCTGGCGCAATCCGCCCTCAGTTTGGCTGCCCAGAGTCACCAGCTGCGCCGTCATATCCTGATAAGACTTGTCGTAATTTTGCAGCAGAGATTCAATTTCGCGGAGATCACCGGAAATGCCGATGCGCGTGCCGTCCGCTTTCAGGTCGAGCAATTTCTGCTGCAGATCCGCCGTCAGCTGATCCTTCCGCTCGAGTGATTGATCGCTGCGCGATGCCACAAATTCCACCAGTAACCGGTTGAGTTCGACCACATCGATGCGAGCGGCGGTGAGCGCCGATTCGTGTCGGGAGAGTTCAGCGCTTTGTTCACGGATGCTTTGCTCAGTGGACATCTGCACAAAATAGGCGATACCGATTGCGACAAACCCGAAGGCCAAACCCGCCACCAGCAACATGATTTTTTGCGATATGCGGAGGTTGGTTGAAATGATCATGTTTTTTTCCTGTCAGCAGGCCAAAGCCAAAAAATCCAATAACGATGTGATCAGCGCCTGTCAGTAAAGACGCGGCGGCTATATCAGTCCCGAATCCCTTCGACAGATGTAAGAAACTGCACGAGCTTCCCACAGTCCAGCATCAACCAATGGTGCTCATGCACAGAGAATTGATCACGGACGACTGCCGCAGGGATTTCTCCAAGATTAGAAAGAGATCGCGAACTTTGCATCAATGCATCGCGCTGTACCGCCACCGGTTTGGCGTCAATCGCCAGCAGCACACCATTAATCACATCACCCAGCAGCAGCGCATAGCGATGAGACTCGTGAGTTTGCTCGGGGGTGGTTTGTATTTCGGGGGAAGTTTGTATTAAAGCGCGGATGCTGTAATAAGGGACTATATTGCCGCGAATATTGGCCAGGCCGAGACAGTGCTCGGGGCTGTTGGGCATGGGTGTAAAAAGGGGCTGGCTAATTAATTCCGCCGCCTGACCTTCATCCAGCAGAAAATGCCGATCTGCAATGGTAAAACCATAACAGCGCGCGGCGAGTTGCGATGAAGAGGCGCGCTTGTCCATGGTGAAAGACAGCGCATATTCAGTGAGATCCCAGCGTTCATCAGGCGCGACTCCCTCTGCACCAGGATTCAGTCTTTCCACAAGTTGCCTACGAATATAAAGGAGGTGGCTGATGCCGCCTCGTGTTGTTATCGCGCTAAATCTTTAGATTGCGCTGATGGTATCGAGAATCTGTTCTTTCGAATAAGGTTTGGAAATCATGCCTCGCCCACCCTGCAGTTCGCCCCACACACGATCAGCTTTCTGATTTTTGCTGGTGACGAATACCACGGGAATCTTGCCGGTTTCCCTGTCGCTGGTAATGGTGCGGCAAGCCTCGAAACCATCCACGTCTTCCATCACCACGTCCATTAAAATCAGATCCGGACGATTTTTCTTGGCTTTTTCGTAGGCCTCACGGCCATTGGTTGCCGTAATAACCAGATAACCCGCCCCTTCAATAATGGTCTTGAGATGTTCCAAGTCGACCGGGGAATCGTCTACAACCAATACTTTGCTTGCCGTCATCTTGCCAGGGTCCTTATTTCAGAAAAATATTTGTTCACAACGCTTTCAAAATCGTTATGGCTAATGGGTTTAACCAGGTAGGTGTCGCACCCCGCCAGGGTTCCTTTGATTTTATCGAAGGAAGACGAGCGGCTGGTCAACAAAACTATAGGGGTACTTTTGTTTAACGCACTGCGTTTGATGCGCTTGCAAGCGGCATAACCATCCATGCCGGGCATCACCACGTCCATAAAAATAATGTCATAGGCGGTTTTACTGGACGCTTCAATTGCCGCTTCGGCAGAGTCGACGCAGTCGACCTCAGTGTCCAGCAAACCAAACTCAATCTCAATCTGCTTGCGCACCGCCAAGCTGTCGTCCACCACCAGTGCCCTCTGCAAACCATGACGCTTATTAGTGGGCGCACCCTCACTGCGCAACAGTTTTAAACCTGCGATTGTGGTTTCGCAAAGATCTGTGGAATCGCTACCGATTTGAAATTCCGGAAAAAAATTCAGCTCTTTGATGGTGTACTGATCCAACAGGCGCAGAAGACGCGCCGGATTGACCGGGACGGAAATGGTATAGCCGTCGACACTCTGGCCTTCTGGTGCATTTTTTTCGATGCGGATAAGGGGTTTGCTCACCTCTTTGCCTTCAGGGCGGCGGGTCAGCCAATAATTCAGAATATTGGGATTGTTAGTACAAAGAATTATCAGATCAATCGCATCATCAACATGTTTTGCGTTGGCCGCTATAGGAACTGCCTCGTAACTACGGGTGCGATATCGGGTGACGCCGAATATTCGGCTCAATGCTGCAAACGCATCTCGCGAAGCGCCTACGACGCCGATGCGAAATACCCGTAGCACTTTGACTTGGCCTTTAACTGTGTTCTGCATTGACAAACCGTAAAACCCTCGGCTTTTCAGTCCGGTGAAGAGTTCCAATGATGAATGGCTTTATTCGGTGTAGCGCCAAAAACCTTTTTGCGCAATGACCATTGGGCGTATTTTCAGCAATCCCATAAAGGTGTGCGCCAAAGCGTCAACTCAAGCGCCATTTAAACGAAGCGCGTAAGTTTACCCCATTCGGCCGTTTTGTCGTCAACTTACCTTGTGCACTATTTCGGCCTTTTCAAACAACCGCATGAATAACACCAAATTAGGGAATGCTAACTTTGCAACTGCCGCTAGAATTCCCCCGCATCGCAACGAACTGAGATAAACACTCTACACTTGCTAAACTTGTTCTTAATTCTCGTTTTGTCACCACCGAGGCCATCGTCATGCAGCACTTCGAGCCCAGCTACAACCAGTTTCTGGTAGCACTTTCTTTCCTGATTTCCGTCTTTGGTTCTTACACCGGCATATTGCTGGTTAAAGCCGCACAATCGTCCACTACTAATCGCTCTGCGTGGATTATTGCTGCGGCTACGGCTCTCGGGGGCGGTGCCATCTGGACCATGCATTTCATCGGCATGCTGGCGTATGACATGGGAATGCCTGTGAATTATGACCCGTTAATCACATTTGCCTCTCTTGCGATCGCCGTAATTGTGGTCGGTATAGGGCTGTTTTTCGTTGGCGGCAACCAAAAATCCGTTGCCCGACTGCTGGTCGCAGGAGTGATTACCGGGTTAGGGGTCGCATCCATGCACTACAGCGGTATGTATGCGATGAATATGGCTGCGAGCATGAATTACGACCCGGCGCTCTTTGCTGTTTCCATCGTGATCGCCTTGGTGGCGGCGACGGCAGCGCTATGGTTGGCGTTCAACCTCGACGGCAATATAAAAATGCTCCTTGCGGCGGTGGTGATGGGTATCGCCGTGTGCGGCATGCATTATGTGGGTATGGCAGCGATGGACATGGAAGCCATGGAT
>JAEZGT010000354.1 GCA_023416875.1 Pseudomonadota bacterium | reverse complement strand
TCCCTGTCATGTTGGGATCGATCGGGTTGGCCGGCGCCTACGGTTTCTACACCTTATGCGCGGCACTTTCCGTCATTTTCGTGCTGAAGTGTGTCCACGAGACCAAAGGCATCGAGTTGGAAGATATGAAAGGGTAAATAGCCCTACAACAAAAACTACAGCGAACGCGGGCCATGTCCCGCGTTTTTTTTGTTTTTAGGTTCCAAGCACCAGGAGCAACTTACATGAAAATCATCGATACCAAAGTGATTGTTTGCAGCCCAGGGCGGAATTTCGTCACTCTCAAAATCATCACAGATGAAGGCATTTATGGCATCGGCGACGCGACGCTCAACGGCCGGGAAAAAGCGGTGGTCAGCTTTCTGGAGGACTATGTTTGTCCTTCTTTGATTGGACGTGATCCACACCGGATTGAGGACATCTGGCAATTTTTCTATCGCGGTGTTTATTGGCGTCGCGGCGCGGTGAATATGACCGCGATTGCCGCTGTGGATACGGCTTTGTGGGATATCAAAGCCAAAGCCGCGAATATGCCGCTGTATCAACTCCTGGGTGGCAGAAGTCGTGACGGGGTGATGGTTTACGCCCACGCTAATGGCAAGGACATAGCGGACACTCTGGAGCGGGTGGCGGAGTTGAAGAATGAGGGATACAAGGCCATTCGGGTGCAGTGCGGTATTCCGGGCTTGGACAAAGTGTACGGGGTGGGCAAGGCAGGCCACTACGAGCCGGCTGATTCAGATCTGCCGGCGGAGCACGTATGGTCGACGGAAAAATACCTCAATCACGTGCCCAAATTGTTTGCCGCTGTGCGCGATCAATTCGGCGAGGATTTGCATATCCTCCACGACGTTCACCACCGCCTGACGCCGATTGAAGCTGCGCGCCTGGGCAAGGAAGTCGAGCCATTCAAACTCTTCTGGCTGGAAGACCCGGTCCCGGCGGAAAACCAGGAAGGCTTTCGTTTGATTCGCCATCACACCACCACGCCTATTGCGGTGGGTGAGGTGTTCAGTTCTATCCACGATTGCCGCGAGCTGATCCAGAACCAGCTGATCGACTACATCCGTTCAACCATCGTGCATGCGGGGGGAATTACCCATCTGCGCCGTATCGCCGATCTGGCATCGCTTTATCACGTACGCACCGGCTTCCACGGGGCGACCGACTTGTCGCCTGTCTGCATGGGCGCGGCGCTGCATTTTGACTATTGGGTGCCCAATTTCGGTATTCAGGAGCACATGGCGCACAGCGCTGAGACGGATGCCGTATTCCCACATGCCTACCGTTTTAAAGACGGTTATTTCACCCCAGGCGAGGTCCCGGGACACGGTGTGGATATCGACGAAAAACTCGCCGCCAAATACCCTTACAAACGCAAATGTTTACCGGTTAACCGTCTGGAAGACGGCACGCTCTGGAACTGGTAAATCCCACAACCGCAGAGGCTGTGGCGGGTTCGCAAGGACCTGGATCAATGGGGCGAGAACAAGGCCATCAGCCCGCGCCCCAGCAGGGAAATCACCACGATATGGGGAATGATAAAGACCGGCAACAGCACCGCCAGGCCGCCTTCGCTGAGGCAGGGCTGGCCGAAGCGGTCGCAGATTTTCAGCAGCAGGAGCCAGCAGCCGAAAAACAGAAAAAACGCGAGCAGACCCTTGCCGAGAAATTCCCAGTAGGCTGGTGATATCCAGGAACCGAGCAGAACCACAATGAGCCAGACAAAACCGAGATGCACGCCGAACTCCAGGAGTTTTTGCCCGGATAGGCGGGTCAGCAATACTGCCGCCACAATCACAGCGATCAAACTGCCGGATTGCCAGAGCGGTGACTCAAGATACAGGAGGATGTGCTCCATACGGTTTCCCTGTATGCCCTGCGGTTGAGCGGAATGAAGGACCACAAAATAACAAAAAAACCGGCGGCAATTTTTATTTAACGAGACAAATGAAGTGTTTTGCCGCCATGTTTTTTATTTTGCCTATGCGCGAGTGACCCGGTCGGACTGCTCTGTAAGGATCTTCTGCTCGATCAGTTGCGCCACTGTGTTGTGAAGCTGATCTTTTATCTGTGCGGAAGGACGCGTAAATCCAAGCAGTGCCAGAGTGTGGCTGACCAAGTCCTCCCGCGAAACACTGAATGCGTTCGCCACAATTTGCAATACCGCCGCCTGCCATTCCTCCGGTGGCACCAACTCCCACTGTCGTGACGCAGCGGGAAGGGCAGAGCGGTCGCGGGGAGAGACCTGGCGTCCGGCGTCCGGATATAAAAATTCACCGTGCAAATAAAACAGCCCTTGGCGGTGCCCTTCTTCCGCTGCCGTGGCGATCTGTTCGAGTAATCGATTGGTCAACCGGATCCCGCCAGCGGTATCGGCAATGCGCCGGGCGGCCTCGCGCATATGCAGCGCGCCTTCCCACGCGAGGATTTTTTGCAACATCAACGCGGTTTTCGCCGGTGTCAGGCGCGCCAGATCCGTATTTTCCGTGATGCCCAATTTGCCAGTGAAAATGCGATAGGGCGGGGCACCCTCATCAATGGCGCGTGCGTCGTTACGCAGGATTTCCACTGGAGCCGATTTAGGTGCGCCGGGTGCCGGTTTTGCCGGGGCGGGATGGCGACTCATGGCCTGGGCAATCCGATCCAACAGGCGGCGCACCTCCTGCTGTGGCTGGCGATACCAGTCAACGCTCCAGATGCGATAAAAATCCCAGCCCAAACCTTCCAGAACCTGCTGGCGCAAGCGGTCGCGGTCGCGGGTGTTGCTGATGCGGTGATAGTTGGCACCGTCGCATTCGACGGCCAGACGATAACAGCCGCTCTGCTCCGGGTCCGCCAGGGCGATATCGAGAAAAAAGCCGGCGGCGCCAAGTTGCGCGCGCACTTTATAGCCTTCGTTCTCCAGCAGTTGGGTGATCGCCTCGACAAAATGGTCTGCACTCGCAGTGCCGTCCTGTTGCGCCGCCTGTTCGCGATGGGCGGCGTAATGGAGAAATTCCCGCAGCGCCCGGACGCCCACCGGTGTATCCGCCGCCACCGCCAGTTCGCCTGCGGTGAAATTGCAAAATACCTCCATCGCCAGTCGCGCCCGGGTGATCAACACGTTCAAGCGCCGCTGTCCACCTTCGCTGTTGAGAGGGCCGAAGTTGCGGCTGAGATTGCCCTCCGCAGTGCGGCCGTAGCCGATGCTGATCATGATCACATCGCGCTCGTCGCCCTGGACGTTCTCCAGATTCTTGACGAAAAATCCTTCCAATTGATTTTCATCGAAGAAGGCTTCGCAGGTGCTGTCCTCCTGGCGCAGCACTTCCAGCTCCTGGAGGATGCAATCGCGCTGTGCGGTGGAAAAGGCCACCACGCCCAGGGTCAGGTTCGGCGTTTCCTGCGCGTGGCGCATTACCGCCCGCGCGACTGCGCGGGCCTCGCCCGGATTGGTGCGGGTGCTGCCGCGTTCGTACACGGTTTCCGGCAGGTGATGGAACAGCAGGCCGCGGGCCTGGGGATTGAGACCGGGGCTGGGGAAGATAAAGAGTTTGTTGTCATAGAACTCGCGATTGGAAACCTGGATCAGCGATTCATGCCTGCTGCGGTAGTGCCAGCGCAGCCAGGCTTCCGGCGCGCCTTTGGCGAGGAACATACTGAGGATGCTTTCAATATCGGCAGTGGAACTGTTTTCCGCTTCTTCGTCGTCCAGTTCCAGGGATTTGTTGAAGAAATCCGTGGGCGGCATCTGACGGGTATCGCCTACCACCACTGCTTGGCGTGCGCGCAGCAGCGGCCCGAAGGCGTCCACGACTCTGACCTGACTCGCCTCGTCGAAAATCACCAGATCGAATTCCAGGTCCCCCGGCTGCAGATACGTGGCGACCGACATGGGACTCATCATAAACACCGGTTTGATTGTCTGTACCGCGCGGCCTGCCTGAGCCAGCAGCTGGCGGATCGGCAGATGGCGGCGCTTCTTGTTCATCTCTCGTCGCAGAACTTCCATTTCGCCGGCTCCGCCGCTCGGCAGTTGCTGAAAGTGCTGCGCCACCAAGCGCTCCTGGGTTTGGCGGAATATGGC